>JANNEZ010000471.1:0-2415 GCA_031379255.1 Rhodoferax sp.
GCTGCGGCATCCAGCTGTTGGGTGTGGCGGCGGCGAGTTCCTGCGCGCGGGCGATGCAGCCTTTCATGCCTTTGTCGCGCGGTGTCAGGTCAAATGTGGCGCCGTAGGCCAGCATCAGGCGGCGGCGCTCGACGGACATGCTGTCGGGCATTACCAGAATCAATGGGTAGCCCTTGACTGCCGCCACCATCGCCAGCCCAATGCCGGTGTTGCCCGAAGTCGGCTCGATGATCGTGCCACCGGGTTTGAGTGCGCCGCTTTTTTCGGCCGCTTCAACCATCGACATTGCTATGCGGTCTTTGATGGAACCGCCGGGGTTGCTGCGTTCGGACTTGATGTAAACGTTCGCGCCTGCGCCAAACAGGCGGTTGATGCGCACATGCGGCGTGTTGCCAATGGTCTGCAGGATGTTCTGTGCTTTCATGAGTCTCTCCTTGGAGGTTGCGATTGCGGTTGCCATTGTGCACACCAATTGGCCAGGAGGCGATAATTGGCGCGTGAAGCCCGCCAGACTGCCGCTGGTGCAATCTGGGAAACCAGGCACTGGAGGAACGTCCGGACTGCGCAGGGCAGCGTAGCAGCTAACAGCTGTCCACTGAAAGGCCGAGGCGCAAGCCGGAGTTATAAGGTGAGGATCAGAGCAACAGAGACGAGTCGCTGCGGGGCAACCCACAGCGGGTGAAACGGGCAATCTCTACGCGCAGCAATACCAAGTAGGCCAGCGTTGATGGGGCCCCCAGAGCTGGCGGGTAGGTAGCACCGAGCCGCTGGGCGACCAGCGGCCCAGAGTAATGGCAGTCACACCGGCGTGTTCGCAAGGGCGCGCCAGTGCACAGAATCCGGCTTATCGGTGGGCTTCACACTTTTTTCGATTGCGCGGCACCCGCAATGACAAGCGTGGTGGTCTGTTGCTTAAAAGCGCTCGTGTCGTGACAGATACCGCCACCGCCCCAACGGCACGTGCCCCAGCCCTACCCGCCCGATGCGGATGCGTTTGATGCCTTGAATTTCCAGCCCCGCGCGTTCACACAACCAGGCGATCAAGCCCGGGTGCGCGCCTTTGACGGCGAAACGCAGGCGCGTCGATGTTTCGCAGGTGCTGTTGATACTCGCCTTGACGGGTGGCACGGCGGCGTCTTCTCTATTGCCGGAGTGGTTGAGTTTTTGCAAGGCCTCAGGAGATACCACACCTGCCACTTCGACCATCAACTCATGTTCCATCAAGGCCGCGTCATCCAGAAGTTTGCGCGCCACGCGCCAGTCTTGTGTGAAAACGACGAGACCACTGGCAGCGGTTTCAAGCGGAACGCAGGCGCTCAAGTTTGCGAAATGGCGTTTGAGCACCCGCTGGTCTGGCGTGTCTTGGGCGAAACGGGTGTCCGCGTTGAGCAGTCGCTGTGCCGGTTCAACCGCGCCGCGCCCGCGCCCCTTTGGCCGGTGCTCGCCCAGCGCGGCCAGGGTGTCAAACCCCGGCGGCTTGTTCAGCAGCAAGGTGATGCCGGCCAATTCCAGCAGGCTGGCCTTCGGGTCTACCTCAACCTGATGATCGCCGCGCTCAGACACCCGGAACATCGGTTCTTCAACCACCCGGCCATTCACGCTGACCCAGCCGCCTTCGATGAAACTTTCTGCGTCGCGGCGCGAACAGCCATTCAGTGCCATCACCACCTTGGAGAGGCGCTGGCCTTCCTGCGAGGGGCCGCTCCGGGCGCCCGCCGGTTTGCCCGGGGGGGTTCCCGGGCCGGGGCTGCGGCTGGGGCGAAGTTCTGCGATCATTGCGGCCATGGTAACTCTCACTACATCGGACACGTCCGACACTCCTGAGATCCACGGCTTTCACGCGCATGTGTATTTCAATGCGCAAACGGTGGCGCAAGCGCGCGCGCTGTGCGAAGCCGCGGCGGCGAAATTCCCGCTGAAGATGGGCCGGGTGCATGAAAAACCGGTGGGCCCTCACCCCGACTGGAGTTGCCAGCTGGCCTTCAGACAGGCTTTGTTTGGCGAGGTGATCCCCTGGCTGGCGATGCACCGCAAGGGCCTGGTGGTCTTCATCCACCCGATCAGCGACTCCGATTTGGTGGACCACCGCGACCGCGCGGTATGGATGGGCGCGGTGCGGCCACTGGATTTGTCGATCCTGCCGGACACACCGGGCGACTACGACCTTTAGGCCGGCAGCCCGGCGCAAGACAAAAAGGCCTAATCATACCCAATATGGGTATGATAAGGCCTTTTTTAGACCTTGCCAGCAATTTTTAAAGACTTTTGCGGCATCAAGTCACGTGAAATTTTAATAGTTTGCTACTAATAACATAGCAAACTAAACCGCGAACCAATTTCAATACATCGCCTGAAGCCGCTGCACGTGCGCCAGGAGCGAGCGTTTGGCCACCGGCCACAGGCGGGTGGGCACGT
>JANNEZ010000559.1:0-3436 GCA_031379255.1 Rhodoferax sp.
CAACAACTCAGTCGCATTGATGAACTTCATGCCGTTGGGCTCACCATCCCATTGCGCAATCAACTCCCAGGCGCCCTGCGGGTCAATTCTGAATACACGGCCAAAGGGGATATCCGCCACGTACAAATTGCCGCTGCCATCGAAAACTGGGCCTTCCAAAAAACTGTCAGTTTCCCGGCCACCCTGGTTTGCGTCGGCCCAAGCGGTGCGGGCCGGATGGCGAAAGCGGTCTGGCATCGAGGTGAACATTTCCAGTTCGCGCATGAGAGGCTGATTCAAATAGAACACGGAAAGCCTCAATCTGCCTTGATGCCGGAGGTTTTGATCACACGGGCCCAGCGCTGCATTTCGCTGTCAATCAGTTTGTGGGCCTCTGCGGAGCTGCTGGCGATGGTGGCAAAGCCCATGTCACCCAGGCGTTTCTTGACATCTGGCAAGGCCAACACCGTGACCATGTCTTTTTGCAACCGTGCCAATGCGGCGGGCGGTGTGCCGGCGGGCGCCGAGAAGCCCAGCCAGAATTGCACGTCCATGTCCAGACCCGACTCTTTGGCGGATGGGATGTCAGGCGCCACGCTGCTGCGCTCGTTGCTGGTGACCATCAGCGCGCGCACTTTGCCCGATTTGATGTGCGGCAGCGCGCCCGGCAACGCGGTCACCATCCACTGCACCTGTCCCGCCATCACGTCTTGCAGCGCAGCCCCGCCTCCCCGGTAGGGAATATGGGTCATGAACGTGCCGGTAAGGCTCTTGAAGAGCTCGGCGCCCATGTGGGTGTTGGTGCCGTTGCCGCCGGATCCGTAGTTGAGCTTGCCGGGGTTGGCGCGGGCGTGCGCCACAAGTTCCTTGATGTTGCTGGCAGGCACGCTGGGATGCACCACCAACACGTGCGGCACTTGGGCGGCAATGGTCAGATGGGTGAATGCGGTTTTGGGGTCGAATGGCATGCCCGGCAGCAGGGCTGCGGAAATCGGGAACGACATTTCGCTGGTCAGCAAGGTATAGCCATCAGCGGGCGCGCGCGCCACACTGCTCCAGCCGACCACGCCGCCGCCGCCGGTGCGGTTGTCTACCACCACCGCCTGCCCCAACTGTGTTGGCAGGTGCTGCGCCATCACCCGTGCCATGATGTCGGTGCTGCCGCCGGGCGCGTACGGCACCACAAGGGTCACGGTTTTTGCAGGAAAGGTTTGCGCTGCGGCCAATGCTGAAATAAATACTGCGCTCGCCACAAGGGCGCTGCCCAGGGTTTTAAACGTGGGAAATGTCATGTGGCGTGCTCCTGTTGCTTCAAAATACTCAATACGTTGTGAGCAGCGGCGATGCCCATGTTGACATAGGCATCAAAGCTCACACCGCCGATATGAGGGCTCAAAATGAAACCGGGCGTGTTTTGGAAGAGGTGTGGCGCTGGCATCGGTTCGACCGAAAAACTGTCCAGCGCAGCCATGCCGACCTGGCCGGATTTCACGGCGGCCAGCAGGTCCGGTTCGTTGATCAGGCCACCGCGCGCGGTGTTTACCAGGATCACACCGCGTTTGCAGGAGCCAAGTGTCTGCCGATTGACGAATTGATAGTTCTGCGGCGTGAGCGGGCAGTGCAGCGAAATCGCATCCGATGTGGCCCAAAGCCTGTCCAGGCCGACCGGTTCAATATACGGTGGCAACGCCCCAGAAAACGGGTCAAAACCAAGCACCTTCATGCCCAATGCGTCGCACAGGCGCGCAAAACGCAGACCAATCGCGCCCAGGCCGACCAGCCCAATGGTGCGGCCACCCAACTCGAGACTTTTGTGGCTGGCCTTGTCCCAGTGCCCCGCATGCATCCGCGCGTTGAGCTGTACCACGGATTTGGCGCAGGCGAGCAACAAAGCCAGGGCGTGTTCAGCCACTGCGGCAGCGTTAGCGCCAGCCGCCGCCAGCACGGCAATGCCCCGCTGAGCGGCGGCCTCTTTGTCGATGGTGTCAGTTCCGGCGCCGTGTTTGGCAATGACTTTGAGCGCCGGCGCGGCATCCATCATTTCTGCCGTTACGCCGCCGTACCGCACGATGATGGCCTGGGGGTTGTATTTGGCAGCCAACGCCACCAGGTCGCCCACCTGCGGTGTTTTGCCTGCGAAAACAATGTCGAAATCTTCCAGCAAGGTCAAAGCCGGGGCGGCCAGGTCGGCACCCGTGACCAAAACCACGTCCTTCACAGTTTTTGGCCTTGTGTAAGCACGCCCGCTGCTACCAGCGCAGCATCCAGCCACGCGGGGGCCGTGTCACCCAGCTTGATCTGGGAAATGCGTTTGGCTTCATCGGCCACCTTTTTGGCAGCCAGGGGCAGGAGGCTTTCAAGCTTGCCTTGCTCGACCACGACCACACCGTCAGCGTCGGCAATGACAAAGTCACCCGGGTGGATGCTCACCCCGCCGCAAGAGATGGGATGGCCAATGCGGCCCCCGACGTTTTTGGTGGGGCCATTCGGATTGGTGCCCACCGAGAACACGGGAAAATCCATTTCGTCGAGTTCCAGGCTGTCCCGCACGGCGCCGTCAATCACCACACCGGCCAAGCGAAACTGCTTGCAGGCTGTCATCATGATGGTGCCCATCAAGGCGGCGGTCTGGTCGCCTTTGCCGTCAATGACCAGCACATCGCCTGGTTTTGCCAGCGCCATCGCGGCGTGGATCATCAGGTTGTCGCCCGGCCGGACTTCCACCGTGAAGGCCGGGCCAGCGAGTTTCATGCGCGGGCGCAAGGCGCTGATGCGTCCATGCAGCGCGCCGCGCCGCCCGGCCACGTCTGCGAAGATGGCGGGTTGGTACTGGGCGGCCTGCGCCACCAGGGTGGCGCTCACACGCGGGAAGTCTTTGCGAATGTCTGGGTGGTTCATGTTGTGTAGTCTTTCAAGCGGGATCAGTCGACCTTGGCGCCGGATTCCTTGATGATGGGCGCCCAACGGGCAATATCGCTCTTGATGAGCGCAGCGAATTGCTCAGGTGAGCCTCCCAGCACTTCCGCGCCTTGGTCGCTGAGTTTCTTTTTCACATCGGCCGACTGCAGGGCTTTGTTGATTTCCTGGTTGAGCCGGGTGACGATGTCTTTGGGCACACCCGTCGGCGCCACAAAACCAAACCAGGTCACTGCTTCAAAACCTTTGAAGCCTGATTCAGAAATCGTTGGCACATTTGGCAGGTCATCCACCCGGTTGAGCGACGTGACGAACAGCGGGCGCATCTTGCCGGTCTTGATGTGGCCCAGAAGCGTTGGCACGGAGGACATGTAAAGCTGCACCTGGCCGCCCAGCAGATCGGTAGTGGCCTGCGCAGCGCCCTTGTAGGGCACATGGGTCAATTTGAAGTTGGCGGTTTTCTGCAGCAGTTCACTGGCCAGATGGGCCACCGTGCCGTTGCCAGCCGATGCAAAGTTGAGCGAAGCTGGCTTGGCCCTGC
>JANNEZ010000002.1:0-1725 GCA_031379255.1 Rhodoferax sp.
CCGCGCCGGCCACGAAACCCAGGGTCAGGCTGCCTTTCCACCACCAACCGATCAAGCCCACCACCACGCCGATCGCCACACCGTTCAGCAGGCCAAGAATCATTTCTTTCATCAGCGCACGGCGGCCGTCGCCGGGAGTAATTTCACCCAGCGCCAGATCGCGGATGATCACCGTGAGCGTCTGCATGCCGGCGTTTCCGCCCTGTCCTGCTACAATGGGCAGGAACACGGCGAGCGCAGTCCACTTGGCAATCGTGTCTTCGAACAACCCGACCACAAACGCCGCCAGAAAGGCCGTCGCGAGATTGATGTAGAGCCACGGCAGCCGGCGCTTGATCGATTGATGCCACGGCGTCAGCGCGTGTTCTTCACCGGACAAACCGACCATCAACTGCATGTCCTCCGTGGCCTCCTTGGTCGCGACATCCAATGCGTCGCTCGCCCGCACCACGCCGCGGAGTTTTCCCTCACCGTCCAGCACCGGCAATCCGAGATAGTGATAATGCTCGAACTTGCGGGCGAGTTCTTCCTGATCGTCGGTCACCAGCGCGAATTTCACATCGCGATTCAAGATTTCGCTCATGCGCCGTTCCGCGCGGCGGAAAACCAGATCCCGCAGGCTCACGATGCCAATGAGCCGTTGTTCGCGGTCCGTCACGTAGAGATAGGCGATGTCCTCCGTGCGCTCCTCCTGCGCCCGCGCGCGCAAAAGCTCGCGAACTTCTTCCACCGCCATGTCCTCGCGCAGGGCGATGAACCGATTCGACATGATGCCGCCCGCCGTGTCCTCGGGATACCGGAGCAACGAGCGGACGCTTTCGGCGACGGCGGCGGGCAGCTTGGTCAAAGCGTCGCGTCGCACGCCGGGCGGGAGGTGCTGTAGCAGGTCGGCCGCATTTGCGGGGGCGACGCATTGGAGAATTTCCGCCAGGTGCGCGGCATCGAAAGCGCCCAGCAAATCCGACAGGCGTTGGTCCTCGACTTCCGCCAGCGCGGCCGCGGCTTTGTCGGCGGGCAATTGCCGCAGCACCGCGCGGGCTTCGTCCGCGCCAAGCCGTTGCAAACGATCCGCCAGATCGGCGGCGTGCATTTTCAAATACTCTTCCAGGAAAACTGGCGTGGTCTCATTCATGGCGTGAAAATGTTTCAGGTTTTGTGCTTTTACGGCGCGGTGGTCGCCAGCCTTCCGGCTGGACCCGAATCGTCCGCTGCATGATAACGAACAACCGCGCGGCTGGCACGGTCTGTTTTCCGCCGCCGCCAAAAATTTCCTTTCGCAGATCCAAGAATGAAAATGCGCCTTGGTCCTTTCCCAGAGTTTCTCGAAGAGAATCAGCCAAAAGTCTTGTGCGCGCGGTACTGGCAAAATGGAAGCCGTCAATCACGACGATTTCCGGCGTTCAACCGCATCGCCGACGGGAAAGCAACCATGACCCAGAAGAAAGTCATCACCGTTCGAGTGCGGGAAGCCAAGCGCAAGGACATTCCTGCCCTGATGGAGTTGAATCGTCTCGCCTATCCGAAACTGGCGACCGACAACGTCGTTTGGGGCGAAGCCCATTTACTGGGACATCTGCGGGTGTTTCCACAAGGCCAGCATGTCGCAGAGGCGAAAGGGAAAATCTTCGATACGGCAGCGGCGTTGATCGTGGACCTGCTGCCAGACCCTCTGCGTCATCACACCTGGGCGGGCATCACCGACAGCGGCTGTTTCACGAATCACGA
>JANNEZ010000050.1:0-14397 GCA_031379255.1 Rhodoferax sp.
GTTGATCTTGTGCCCCACGCGCGAACTCGCGCAGCAAGTCGCGCACGACGCCATCGATCTGGTGCGCCATTGCCGCGGCCTGCGCATTGCCAACGTAGTGGGCGGCATGCCTTACCAGTTGCAGATCGCCAAATTGCAAAACGCCAACCTGGTGGTTGCCACGCCCGGGCGGTTGCTCGACTTGCAACGCTCCATGCAGATCAAGCTCGACAAAGTGCAGTTTCTGGTGGTGGACGAAGCCGACCGCATGCTCGACCTGGGCTTCGCCGACGACCTGGCTGAAGTCAACCAGCTCACCATCGAGCGCAAACAGACCATGATGTTCAGCGCCACGCTGGCGCCGCGCATCCAGCAACTGGCCACCCGCGTGATGCGCGAGCCGCAGCGCCTGCAAATTGATTCGCCCCAGGAAAAGCACCAAAACATCAAACAGGTCATGTTCTGGGCCGACAACGCCCAGCACAAACGCAAACTGCTGGACCACTGGCTGCGCGACACCAGCATCAACCAGGCGATCGTGTTTGCCAGCACGCAGATCGAATGTGACGGCTTGGCCAACGACCTGCAGCAAGACGGCTTCAGCGCCGTGGCCTTGCATGGCGCCCTGAACCAGGGCCTGCGCAACCGCCGCCTGATGGCGCTGCGCGAAGGCCATGTGCAGATTCTGGTGGCCACCGACGTCGCCGCGCGCGGCATCGACGTGCCCACTGTCAGCCACGTTTTCAACTTTGGCCTGCCGATGAAAGCTGAAGATTACACGCACCGCATTGGCCGCACCGGCCGCGCTGGCCGCGATGGCCTGGCCGTGACACTCGCCGAGTTCCGCGACCGCCGCAAGATTTTTGACATCGAAGCCTACAACCGCCAGCCGATCAAGGCCGACGTGATTCCGGGCCTCGAGCCCAAGCAGCGTTTCCCCGAGTCTCGTCCGGGTTCCAATTTCGGCGGTCGTGTCAGCCACGCGGCCCGCGGCGGCAACGAAGGCTTTTCGCGTGACCGCAAATTTGGCGCCGGCAGTGGTGGTGCCCGTGGCGGAAACAGTGGTGGATTTGGCGCGCCCCGGGGCAATTTCCAGGACGGTCCAGCCGCAGGCCCGCGTTTTTCAGGTGCAGATCGAAACGACCAAGGCGGCGACAGGGGCGCTGATTTCAGCTACCAGCGCAAGGGCGGTTTCAACGACCGTTTTGCCGGCGACCGCAATTTCGCCGACCGCAAACCGGCTTTTGCCAAACCAGACTTCACCAAACCGCCCGGCGCCAAGGCCTTCCGTGCGGCGCCTGGCCCCAAGGTTTTTGTGCCGCGTGACGCGCAAAAGCGCCCATCGCGCAACGCCTGATCAAACGTTCACTCTTGCGTCCAATAATTAACACCCATGTTAATTATTGGACTGCTAAAGGGTGGATTGGCCAAAAATTGGGTAAAAATCGATACCAAGTCACGTGAAATGGTCATTGTATGCTATATAAAATATAGCATGCAGGAATTGCCCTTGAATCGTTGACTGCGCGGCGCCATCACACGGCGCCGCAAGGGCGGCGTTGCTTACGCCTTCTCGGTCGACTCGATCACGGTTCGGGCGATCACCACCGGATATTCACCGATATGAAACGCCAGCTTGCGGTCGCGCAGCGCTGCGTCTGACGCTGTCAAGCGCTCGAAGCGGCGCAGGTGTTCGGTCCACGACGCGTCGACGATCTGTTCCACAAAACGCCCGGGCGTACTCACGTCGCGCAACAATTCCCACTCGAGCGCGCCATGGCGCAGGCGGCTGCTGCGGCTTTGCTGCATCAGCGCGCGAAACTCGTCGGCGCGCGCAGGGTCGATGAAATATTCGATGTTGGTCACCACGTGGCCGCTTTGAGGGGGTGACGCGGCCACCGGAGCGTGGAAAGTGTCGGAAAGTGTGAGGTCTTCCTCCACGCGGTGGTCCTTCATGCGCCAGATCGCCAGCAGCATGGTGGCGAAACCCGACACAGCGCCCACAACCACACTGACCTGCACAGTCGACAACGTGGCCACCTGCCCCCAAGCGGCCGCGCCCAGGGCGCTGGCGCCCATGATGGCCATCTGGTACATCGACATGCAGCGCGCGCGCACCCAGTCCGGCAATCCCATCTGAAGCGACACACTCAAGGCATTGGCGGTGGTGATCCACGCCGTGCCCAGGGCAAACATCGCCGGGACGGCGATCCAGGCGTTGGGCGCAAACGCGACGACCAGCATCGCCGCTGACTGCATCAAGGCGCTTCGGGCCACCAGGCCATTGCGCGACCACATCTGCCGCAGCCGCGGCATGTACAAAGCGGCGGCAATGGCCCCCGAGCCCATGGCAGCCAGCATCAACGTGTAGGTGCCCGCGCCGCCGCCCTGCAGGCCGCGCGCCACCAGCGGAAGCAGGGCCAGCAAGGCCGTGCTGTGAAAGAAAAACAGCGAGATCAGCACCAGCACGCCCTGCAGATGGCTGGACTGCCGGGCAAACTGCAAACCCACGCGGATGGCGCTGAGCAGTTTTTCCGGCCCCAGCGGCGGCGGCTGCACCGTGCGCTGCCAGCGCGAAATGGCAAAGGCCGCCATCAAGGACAGGACGGCGTTGAGCATGAACACGTAGGCGCTGCCAAAACTGGCGATCAAGGCACCGGCGATGAGCGGCCCGACGATGCGCGAGGCGTTCATGGCGATGCCATTGAGCGCCAGCGCTGCGGGCAATTTGTCCCTCGGAACCAGCTCGGGCACGATCGCGGCATACACCGGCCAGCGCAGCGCCAGGCCAACGCCATTGGCGAAGGTGAGCGTGAGCAGGATGGCCGGGGTGATGACGCCGGCGAACACCGTGGCGCTCAGGATGACGGCCACCAGCGCCACCCAGATCTGCGTCATCAGAAAAAAGCGCTTGCGGTCCAGAATGTCTGCCAATGCGCCGCTGGGCAGACCGAGCAAAAAGACCGGCAGGGTCGAGGCGGTTGCCACCAGCGCCACCCAGATGGGCGTGGTCGTCAACGAGGTCATCATCCACGCGGCGGCCACATCGTTCATCCACAGGCAGGCGTTGGCCGTTGCCCAGGTGAACCACAACATCCGGAACACCGGCACCTGCAGCGGCGCCAGCGCTGCCGCCAGCGACGACGTGGGCGCCTGGGGCTCGCCGATTTGCGGGGAAGGGCTGGGCATGGACGCTTGGGTTACATCAACAGATGTTCGCCGGCGTTGTCGCCGCCCAATGTCACGTAGTTCACCTTGCGGATGTCCATCAGTTTTTTGCCGCCGGCATAACTGATGGAGCTTTGCACGTCCTGCTCCATCTCCACCAGCGTGTCAGCCAGCTTGCCCTTGATTTCTTCGAGGATGCGCTTGCCCTCGACGTGTTTGTATTCACCCTTGTTGAAGTCGCTGGCCGAGCCGTAGTATTCCTTGTACAGCTTGCCGTCGACTTCGACCGTGGCGCCAGGCGACTCTTCGTGGCCGGCAAACAGCGAGCCGATCATCACCATCGTGGCGCCGAAGCGGATCGATTTGGCGATGTCGCCGTGGTCGCGGATGCCGCCGTCGGCAATGATGGGTTTGGTCGCCACGCGGGCGCACCATTTCACGGCGCTCAATTGCCAGCCGCCGGTGCCAAAGCCGGTTTTGAGTTTGGTGATGCAGACTTTGCCGGGGCCCACGCCGACCTTGGTGGCGTCGGCGCCCCAGTTTTCCAGATCGATCACCGCCTCCGGCGTGGCCACGTTGCCGGCGATGACGAAGGCGGCGGGCAACTTTTCCTTCAGGTAGACAATCATGTTCTTCACGCTGTCGGCATGGCCATGGGCGATGTCGATGGTGATGTATTCCGGGCAAAGGCCTTCGGCCAGGAGCTGGTCCACCGTCTCGTAATCCGGCTTTTTCACACCAAGGGAAATCGAGGTGTAGAGTCCTTTGGACTTCATTTCCCGCGCAAACTGGAGGTTGTCCAGGTCAAAGCGGTGCATCACGTAGAAATAGTTGTTCTGTGCCAGCCACTGGCAGATTTTCACGTCCACCACGGTTTTCATGTTGGCTGGCACCACGGGCAGGCGAAAACGCCGCCCGCCCAGGTCCACGCCGGCGTCACATTCGGAGCGGCTCTCTACCCGGCACTTGCGTGGCAGGAGAAGAATGTTGTCATAGTCAAAAATTTCCATGGTCAAGGCTCCGGGGCGCGGTTGTCAGCGGACAAAAAAAACCGGGCCACATCCCATGGAGCCCGGTGCTTGATTCTACGCTGGCGGCAATCGGCAAACACTGGCCGCTCTGGCGATGAGCTGGCCGGCGGCGTCTTGCACCCACGCGACGATTCGGATACGTTGCGCATTGCTGCTTTGTGGAAGGCTCATGGGTCGGGATTCGAGGTGGTGCAGGCCTGATTTCCAGGTCAACACCAAGGCATTTCTAACCAATAGCCGCTGCACCGGGCTGCCTTCCTCACCCGCCCGGATTTCCTGCGCCATCACCAGCCAGGCAGTCAGGGGGTATTTGATGGATGGCTGCTCTGATGGCTTTTTCCATGGCAATGTCAATTCAATGGAGGCTCCCATGTAGCCGCCCAGGGCGACGCCGCGGGCCACGCGAAGTCTTGCGTCCCGCGCCCAAGGCAGGCGCGTTGCGCGGGAGTTCGGGGCTGGGTAATTCAGATTGCCGGCCGGTGGGGCCAGACCCAGCGATTCAAGACGCTGCAAGCTGTCCCGGCTGGCGGCTGCTGACAAGGGCGCATCCTCGGCTGTGGCGCTGGGAACGATCCAGTCGATTGCCAACACGTTCGCTTGGGGTCTTTGGGCCTGCGAGTCGCCCCAACACCGGGCGCAATCCGCGTTGATAAAGCGCTCCAAAATTGCGACAGGCGCTCGCTGGCCATCGCTGTTGCAGGACGACTGCGCCATGGCGGGAGCGACTGCTGCGCACGCCGCGAGTGTCACAATCAACGGGCCTGGAAACGAAAAAATTGAAACCATGTGTGGAATGACCCAATTGGCTTTGCAGGTCGCTTTGATATATTGCCACAGTAGTTTACAAAACGGTTGCCTGGCGCGGTGAGCCTTCTGTTCATTCTTCTGGCGGGTTTTCTGGTCGGCATGAAACACGCCACCGAACCCGATCACGTGGCTGCGGTGGCGACGCTCGCCGCTGGCCGCCAGACACTGGCACAAGCCTTGCTGCAGGGCATCGCATGGGGCGTCGGACACACCGCGACCCTGATGCTGTTGGGAAGCATTGTGCTGGCGCTGGGCAAGTCGATTCCATCTGGCATGGAACTGGCGCTTGAGTTTGCCGTCGCTGTGATGCTGATCGCGCTTGGAGGGGATGTGCTCCTGCGCCTGCGGCGGCAAGACATCGATTTTCATGCCCGGCACCATGCTTCTGGCGCTCAACACGCGCATGCCCACAGCCACGGCCCTGCGTTGCGCGCCCTGACGGTGGGCATGATGCACGGCATAGCCGGATCGGCAGCGCTGATTCTGCTCAGCCTTGGGGCGGTGGAGTCGTATGCGCTGGGCCTGGCCTGCATCGCGATGTTCGGCTTGGGTTCCATCGTCGGCATGGCGCTGTTGTCGGCCGCGATTTCGGTGCCGCTCCGGCTCTTGGCTGCGGCCCGCCTCGTCTGGCTGCACAAGGGCGCGATGGCCGCAGTTGGAACATTCAGCTGTATGTTGGGCATCGCGATGGCCTGGCGCATCGGCGTTGCCTGGGGCTTGTTTGCGTGATGCGGCAACACGCAGAAAACAAATAAGCCGGGACGGGCGCGTCTTGGCGCCAAACCGTGAAAAAATCTGCGCTTGGATTCCTACAATGGCGGCATGTATTCCGAAGCCCATGTTGCCAACGCCCGCCCGGCAGTCGCGCCAATCTCCCCGCTTTTGCAGAATCTCAATCCGGAGCAACTGGCTGCGGTGGTTCTGCCCAACGAACACGCCCTGATTCTTGCAGGCGCCGGCTCGGGCAAAACCCGGGTGCTCACCACACGCATTGCCTGGCTGCTGCAAAACGGGCTGGTGTCGCCAGGTGGTGTGCTGGCAGTGACCTTCACCAACAAGGCCGCCAAAGAGATGATGACCCGGCTGACCGCCATGCTGCCGGTGAACGTGCGCGGCATGTGGATCGGCACCTTCCACGGGCTGTGCAACCGCTTTTTGCGGGCGCACTACAAGATGGCCAACTTGCCTCAGGCGTTCCAGATTCTGGACACCCAGGACCAGCTCAGTGCCATCAAGCGTCTGTACAAGCAGTTTGACATCGACGACGAGCGTTTCCCGCCCAAACAAACGCAGTGGTTCATCGGCGGCTGCAAGGAAGATGGCCTGCGGCCATCCGCAGTGGAGGCGAACGACTCGGACACCCGCAAGAAGACCGAGATCTACCAGCTCTACGAGGACCAGTGCCAGCGCGAAGGTGTGGTCGATTTCGGCGAGCTGATGTTGCGCTCGTACGAACTTCTGCGCGACAACCCGGCCATCCGCGAGCACTACCAGCGGCGTTTTCGCTATATCCTGATTGACGAGTTCCAGGACACCAACAAACTGCAATACGCCTGGATCAAGATGCTGGCCGGGCAGGGCCCATGCGCAACCGATGCGCCGGGCGGCTGCGTGTTGGCGGTCGGCGACGATGACCAGAGCATCTATGCCTTTCGCGGCGCGCGTGTCGGCAACATGGCCGATTTTGTGACCGAGTTCAATGTAAGCCGCCAGATCAAGCTGGAGCAAAACTATCGAAGCGGCAGCAATATTCTGGATTCGGCCAATGCGCTCATCAGCCACAACCAGCGCCGCCTGGGAAAAAACCTGCGCACCGACCAGGGCGCTGGCGAGCCGGTGCGCGTGCTCGAATCGCCCAGCGATTTTGCCGAGGCGCAATGGATGGTCGAAGAGATCAAACAGCTGGCGCGGGACGGCATGCCCCATTCAGAAGTGGCCATTCTGTACCGCAGCAACGCGCAAAGCCGCGTGATCGAAACCGCGCTCTTCAATGCGGCCATGCCCTACAAGGTCTATGGCGGCCTGCGTTTCTTTGAACGCGCCGAAATCAAACACGCGCTGGCCTACCTGCGCATTCTTGAGAACCCGAGTGACGACACCAGCTTTCTGCGTGTTGTCAACTTTCCGCCGCGTGGCATTGGCGCGCGCTCCCTGGAGCAATTGCAGGACGCGGCGAAAGCCCAAGGCGGCTCAATGCACAGCGCCGTGGCTGCGCTCAAGGGCAAGGCCGGGGCCAACATCGGCGCGTTTGTCGCGAAGCTCGACGTGTTGCGTGAACAAACACAAAACCTCTCGCTGCGGGAAATCGTCGAGTTGGTGCTGGACCACAGTGGCCTGATTGAGCATTACCGCGCCGACCGCGAAGGCGCTGACCGCGTTGAAAACCTGGAAGAGCTGGTCAACGCCGCTGAAAGTTTCGTGACGCAGGAAGGTTTTGGGCGCGACGCGGTGGCGGTGCCGGTGGATGAACTGGGCGGCGCGTCGCTGCCAGATTTGCCACCGGATGCAGAAACCGGCGAAACCCTCAGCCCCCTGGCCGCCTTCCTGACCCACGCCGCGCTCGAGTCTGGCGACAACCAGGCGCAGGCCGGGCAAGATGCCGTGCAACTGATGACGGTACACGCCAGCAAAGGCCTGGAATTTGATTGTGTTTTCATCGGCGGCTTGGAGGAGGGCCTGTTTCCGCATGAAAACTCAATGAGCAGCCAGGACGGGCTGGAAGAAGAGCGCCGCCTGATGTATGTGGCCATCACGCGCGCGCGCAAGCGCCTGTATTTGAGCCATTCGCAGACGCGCATGCTGCACGGGCAGACGCGTTACAACGTGAAGAGCCGCTTCTTTGATGAACTGCCCGAAGAGGCCTTGAAGTGGGTGACATCAAAACCCGTTCAAAATTCATCTGAATTCAGAAACTCTCAGTATTTTGGTTCAAATTATGTAGCAAATAATAACCAATATACGAGACTTGAAATTCAAAAAACAGGTGGTTTTAATAATAAAAAAGATATTTTTGATCCGCCACAAAAAGAAACCGGATTTCACGGCATTCGCGCCCAAATGAAAGTGTTCCACAACAAGTTCGGCGAAGGGGTGGTGCTGGCCATTGAAGGCAGCGGCGGCGACGCCAGGGCACAAATCAATTTTCCGCGTCACGGTGTTAAATGGCTGGCCCTCGGAATTGCCAAGTTGACGCCACTGCCCTGACGCCATTTTCTTGAGCCCTGCCTTTTGACACTGGCAAGCCAGCGCACTTCGCGGTAAAGTCGCCCAAAGCGGAAATAGCAGCTGCGCATTGCAAGCGGTGGTATGGCGGAGGCCCCAGATTGACAACTTACCAGCAACGCAAGTCCGAAACGGCGGACCCTAAAACTTCATTGGCGCGGCGTGCGACAGACACTCACCTGAGCGGCATGCGGGTGGAAGAGGCAAACAGCGACCAGGCCTGGAAGGACTGGGAAGACGCGCTTGACCAGCAAGAGCGCGAGCTGGAGCCAACCCAGCCATCGCCGCTGGATTGACCTGCCTGCGAAATAGTTGACGATTCGGCCTGGTTCTGCGAACCTCGTCGAGGCGTTGGAAACTTGTGCGGCGTGCCTGTCTCCAACCGGCCTTATCCCAACCGACAGGAGTTCTCGATGTTCCGTCTATCCATTGCCAAGCTGGTGAAATCCACACTTTTTGCAGCCGCTTTGGCCGCCGCAATGGCGTTGCCGGTTTTAGCCGCCGACACGCCGAACGCCCCGGGCGCCGGTGACCGGCTCGTTTCCGCGCGCAAGGCGATTGACGCGAAGGACTGGAGCCGCGCCATGTTCGAGTTGAACCAGGCCGTGCGCGACGAACCGCGCAACGCCGACGTGCACAACCTGCTGGGGTACACCTACCGCAAACGCGCCACGCCAGACATCGCCAAGGCGTTTGAGCACTACAAAACCGCGCTCAGCCTCAACCCCCGACACAAAGGCGCGCACGAGTACATCGGCGAAGCGTATTTGACCGAGAAGAAACCGGCCGAAGCCGAGAAACACCTGGTGCAGCTCGAAGCCATCTGCGGCAACAAAACCTGTGAGGAATACGCAGATCTGGCCAAAGCCTTGGCCGACTACAAAGCGAAGAACTGAGAGCCCGGGCGGCTAAGCGCGGGGGCCAGTTTTTGCGCCGGGCCGCCCCAAGCAAAAATGCGCCCCCTAGGGGGGCAGCGAGCCACACGCAGTGGGCGAGCGCGGGGGCTAGTTTTTGCGCCGGGCCGCCCCAAGCAAAAATGCGCCCCCTCGGGGGGCAGCGAGCCACACGCAGTGGGCGAGCGTGGGGGCTCTATTTCCCCAGCATTTCCGCCGGATGCATCTGGCCCGGCTTGTTTTCCATGTAACCGCGCCCGTCCTTCACACCGCGCACGCCAGCCACTTGCCACGCGGTACGCTGGTTCACCAGGCGGGCCAGCACTTCCAGTTCTTCATCGGTATGGTTGATCGCGCCCGCCGGGGTCAGGCTGCGGCCATTGCGCGGAGCCACTTCACCCCAGAAAGCCTGGTGGTAACTGGACTGGCTTCGCATTTTGTCGTTGCCAGCGCCCATGTCCACCGTGCCATAACAATTGCAAAAGTAGTTGCGGCCGTCCTGATTGGCGAATATTTCGGAATAGACACCCGTGCCGCGTATGCCGGCCGTTACGGTGGGCATGACGATCAGGCGGTTGCTGCCTCGCCCCCAAACGCTGGCCACGCCACCGGCGATCAGGCGCAACACACTCACCACCGACAGCGTCGCCCCGCGCTCCACCACCATCATGGAGTTTTGCCGCATCTGGAACGACGAGTTGCCCAGCACGAAAATCAGGTTGGAGCCTGGGCCGGTCTGGATGCGGTCTCCGGTCTGGATGGTTTGTTGCGGCAGCAGGCGCTGGCCATTGAGGAGCGCGTCGCCAACGAGTTCGACCACGTTGGTGCGGGCCTGCGCCTGCGCCACCGTGAAGCCACCCATCGCTGTCCAGGCCGCGGCCGCCTGGATGAAGCTGCGGCGCTGAAACCACAAGACTTCAGACTCGCCGCGGCTCAGTAAAACGTGTTGGCTCATGAGGATTCTCCGGGGGTGGCTTCAAAACAGTCTCTGACCGTGAAGTAAATTGAGGTAAAAAACATGGCCGCCATCAGCATGGCGACCGGAAACATCACGGCGGTGGCTGCCGCAGGCCCCCCGACAGCCGCCGCCAGCAGGCTGATGGCCATGCCCGCCAACGCAAACACGCCAAGCCAGGTCAGTCCATACGTGGCAAACGCGGCGAAATTGCGCACACACGCCATAAGGCTGAAAAACAGGCTTTTCACCGGTGGCATGCCCTGCCAATACACCAGCGCCGGCGCATGCCAGAACATCATTGACAAAGGCAGGTACAGCGCCATCGTGATCCACATGGACAGCTGGAAGTCGTCCTCCATCACCAGCTCGCGTGTGATCGAGCCGCCCACCAGGTAAAGCTTGGCGAACTTGCCGCCGTCGAACAGGCTGGAGAAACCCATCACCAGCAAAAAACAGGCCGCGTAAATGCCGCCCAAAACCAGCATGCTGCGCATTTGCGGCCTGGCCGCCCTGAAAGCTGTGAGCAGGATCGACGGCATCGGGAATTTGCCCTTGGCGGCTTCCTGCGTGGCGACCATCAGCCCCAGCGTGGCGGCAGGCAACAGCGCCAGGGCCAGCACGTTGCCCAGCACGGGAACGATGGCGAGAACTGACATGACTGCCATGAACATGAAGAACAGGCCGGCCAGGGCCAGGGGTTGTTTGAAGAAGGTTTGGCATCCGAGTTTGACCCATTGAAAACCAGTGCGCGCGGGAACAATATTCAGTTTCATATAAGTGGAGTTGCCCGGTTCGAACGCGGCACTCGGCAATAGTTTCAGGCCATTTCGCGCATTAGTTCACGCAACACGCGTTCAAAGTGGGCGGGGTCAT
The DNA here is from genome assembly GCA_031379255.1 of Rhodoferax sp. Lineage (GTDB taxonomy): Bacteria > Pseudomonadota > Gammaproteobacteria > Burkholderiales > Burkholderiaceae_C > JANYCG01. Next base: position 10,932 of record JANNEZ010000050.1, read on the forward strand.
GCGCCTTGAGCATCGAGGCTTCGCGCGGAAGGTGGCAGTCCCACAAGCGGGAAATCCAGAAACGAAGGGCGCCAGCCCGCCGCATGGCCGGCAGCGCCTGCCATTCTGCGCCCGAGAGTGGCCGCACGGCGGCGTAGGCTTGCAAGAAGGCGCGCTGGTGCTCTGCCTGCGTTGCGCCCGTTGGCAGGTCGATGCACCAGTCGTTCAGGGCCACGCCAATGTCAAAAGCCCAGGTGTCAATGCCGGCAAAATAGAAATCAAAGAATCCGGTGAGCGCTGGCGCGGCTCCGGGCGTTTCTTCGCCATCTGCGGCGGCGCCAGCGGTTTCGAACATCACGTTGTCGCGGAACAAATCGGCATGCACGGCGCCTTTCGGCAGGGCCTTGCTGATGGATGACTCGGCAAAGTGGTTCTGATAGGCCAGCTCGCCGCGGATCAATGCGCTCTGCGATTCGTCCAGATGCGGCAACACCACCGGCACGGTCTCGTTCCACCAGCGCAGGCCACGCAGATTCGGCTGGCTCAGTTCAAAATCACGGCCGGCCAGGTGCATGCGCGCCATCATCGCGCCCACCTGCGCGCAATGTTCCGGCATGGGCGCCAGCTCGCTTTTGCCACGCAGGCGGTTGACCACGGTGGCGGGTTTCCCGTTCACGGTGTAGAGCAGGTCACCGCGCGGGTCTGCCGCCGGGTCGGGCACTGGCACACCGTGCACCGCCAGGTGTTTCATCAGCTTCAGATAAAACGGCAATTGGGTGGCGGTGAGCCGCTCAAACAGTGTGAGCACGTAGGCGCCCTGGTCGGTGGTGGCGAAGTAGTTGGTGTTTTCAATGCCCCCGGCGCAGCCTTCCAGGCTTTGCAACTGGCCCAGGTTCAGGGTTTTCAGGAGTTCGCCAGCCTCGCCAAACGAAACCTCGGTATACACCGCCATAGGTCAAAAAAGCGCGGAAAAAGGCACAGTGTCAGAAACCCAGCACTTTCCAGGTGCGCTCGCCGGTGGAGGGTTTCACGTCATAGGCCGGAAACCCGCCTTTGGGCGCCACCGAGATGCTGCGCGTCTCGCCGCCAAAACGCACTTCGTCAATGCGCACGTCGGCGGTTTCGACGCGGATGCGCTCGATCAGCTGGTTGCTGCTGGACGGCTGGGTGTTTTGCGGCGCTTCAACCGGCAAGGCGCGCGGGCTGGCAGCTGCGGGCGCCGCAGTTTGCGCCCACAGCGGGCTCGCCGCCAAAGCCAAAGTGGTGGCCAACGTGGCAAAGAGGGGAAGCGTGCGCATGGGGCGATTGTAGAGCCACCCCGGGCGGCGAAGGGGCGCAAAATAAGGGTATGAGCGACCCGAATCCAACTCCATCCTCCCCCGCGACCGAGGTGCAAACCCTGCTGCTGGTTGACGGCTCCAGTTACCTTTACCGCGCCTTTCACTCGCCAGCGGGCTCCAAGTGGGAGGCCACCCTGCCGGACGGGCGCACCGTGCGCACTGGGGCCTTGCGCATCATGATCAACATGCTTGGCGCGCTCAGGAAGCAGTACCCCGCGCTGTATTGCGCCTGCGTGTTTGACGCGCCGGGGCCGACGTTTCGTGACGCGATTTATCCCAAATACAAGGCAACCCGCTCACCGATGCCGGATGAGTTGCGCGCCCAGATTGATCCGATCCACGAGGCCTGCCGCCTGCTGGGCTGGAACGTGATCCACATTTCGGGCATCGAGGCCGACGACGTGATCGGAACCCTGTGTGTCGCCGGCGCGGCAAAGGGACTGCAGGTGATCGTCTCCAGCGGCGACAAAGACCTGAGCCAGCTGGTCAACGAACGCGTCACCATCATCGACACCATGAACGGCAAGAAGCGCGACGTCGCTGGCGTGACGGAAGAATTTGGCGTGCCGCCGGCGCTCATGATCGACTACCAGACGCTGGTGGGCGATACCGTCGACAATGTGCCCGGCGTGGCCAAGGTGGGCCCGGTCACGGCGGTCAAGTGGCTGCAGGAGTTTGGGTCGCTCCAAGCCATCGTTGCCAACGCGGCTGATATCAAAGGCGTCGTGGGAGAGAACCTGCGCGGCGCGCTGGACTGGCTGCCCACGGGTCGCCAACTGGTCACCGTCAAGACCGACTGCGACTTGGCCGCGCACCTGCCGAGCCTGCCAGACATGGCCTCGCTCGCTTGCAAACCCGAAGACGTGGCGGGCCTGACCGGCTTTTATCAGCTCTACGGATTCAAGGGCCTGGCCAAATCCATTGGCGCAGCGCCCGGCGCGCCCGGCGCCACTGCGTCGGCGGCTGCCGCGCAAGCTGGGACGCAGGGCGGGTCCGGCGACCTGTTTGGCAATGCAACGCCCGCGCCCGCGCGCTCAAGCGCGACCACGCTGCGTTACGACACGGTCCTCTCTTGGGAGAGTTTCAACACCTGGCTGGCGAAAGTCGAAGGGGCGGAACTGGCCGCTGTGGACACCGAAACCACGTCGCTGGACGAAATGGTGGCGGAAATTGTGGGCATCAGCTTCAGTGTGAAAGCCGGCGAAGCGGCCTACATTCCGCTCACACACGATTACCCGGGCGCGGGCGCGCAGTTGCCGCGCGACGAGGTTCTGGCAAAGCTCAGGCCCTGGCTGGAAGATGGCAGCCGAAAGAAACTCGGCCAGCACGTCAAATACGACCGTCATGTGTTCGCCAACCACGGCATCGAGGTGCAGGGCTACGCGCACGACACCATGCTGCAAAGTTATGTGCTGGAGGTGCACAAACCGCACGGCCTCGCCAGCCTGGCCGAACGCCACGTGGGCCGCAGCGGCATCAGTTACGAAGACCTGTGCGGAAAGGGCGCGCACCAGATCAAGTTCAACCAGGTCGATATTGCCCGGGCGGCCGAATATTCCTGCGAAGACTCGGACCAGACGCTCGACGTGCACCTGGCCCTGTGGCCGCAGCTGCAGGCCAACCCGAAGCTGCTGGCCGTGTACGAGCTCGAAATCGCCAGCAGCGAAGCGCTGTACCGCATCGAACGCAACGGCGTGTTGATCGACGCGCCCATGCTGGCGGCGCAAAGCCACGAGCTGGGCCAGCGCATGGTGCTGCTCGAACAGGAGGCGCACGCGCTGGCCGGGCAACCGTTCAATCTGAGTTCTCCCAAACAGATTGGCGACATCTTTTTCACCAAACTCGGTCTTCCCGTGGTGAAAAAAACCGCCACTGGCGCGCCCAGCACCGATGAAGAGGTGCTGGAAAAACTCGCCGAAGATTTCCCGCTGCCGGCCAAAATCCTGGAGCACCGGGGCCTGGCGAAACTCAAAGGCACCTACACCGACAAACTCGCGTTGCTGGCTCTGCCGCGCACCGGCCGCGTGCACACACACTACGCGCAGGCGGTGGCCGTCACCGGGCGCCTTTCGAGCAACGACCCGAACCTGCAGAACATCCCCATCCGCACCGCAGAGGGCCGGCGTGTGCGCGAAGCCTTTGTGGCC
>JANNEZ010000184.1:0-18563 GCA_031379255.1 Rhodoferax sp.
GCCGCCGAGCACCTGCAGGTTCAGGCCGGTGGCGGTGACGATCAAGTCGGCGTCGAGCTGTCGGCCGGACTTGAGCAAGACGCCGGTTGCGTTGAAACGCTCGATGTGGTCGGTGACAACGGCCGCCTGGCCGGACTTGACGGCGTCAAAAAAATCACCATCGGGCACCAGGCACAGGCGCTGGTCCCAGGGGTTGTAACGCGGCGTGAAATGGGTTTTGATGTCGTAGTCGGGCCCCAGTGCCATGCGCACACCGCCCAGGAGCAGGCGTTTCATTTTGGCCGGGTCGGTGCGGCACAGGCGAAACACATACATGCCCAGCAACACGCGTTTCCAGCGTGTGAGGCCATAAGCCAGCATCGACGGCAACCAGCGTCGCAGCTTGTTGGCCCAGGCGTCTTCACTCGGGCGCGCCACCATGTAGGTGGGCGAGCGCTGCAGCATGGTGACGTGGCTGGCTTTTTTGGCCAACTCGGGGATCAGCGTCACCGCCGTGGCGCCGCTGCCGATCACCAGCACGCGTTTGCCGCTGTAGTCCACTTTGTCGCTCCATTGCTGCGGGTGCACGAGCTGCCCGCCGAAGCGCTCCAGGCCCTCGAATTCCGGCGTGAAACCCTTTGCGTAACTGTAATAACCCGAACACATGAACAGGAAATTGCAGCTGATCTGCACCGGCGTTTTTTCATCGCCGGCCTCTATGGTGACGGTCCAGCGCGCGTCTTCAGAACGCCAGGACGCCGCCTTGACCGCGTGGCCATACCGTATCTTTTTGTCGATGCCGTGTTCCTTCGCCGTTTCCTGCAGGTAAGTCAATATTGAAGGGCCGTCGGCAATCGCTTTGGCGTGCTCCCAGGGCTTGAAGGAAAAGCCCAGCGTGTACATGTCGGAGTCGGAGCGCACGCCGGGGTAACGGAACAGGTCCCAGGTGCCGCCCAGCGCCTTGCGGCCCTCCAGGATGGCAAAACTGCGGCCGGGGCATTTTTTCTGCAGGTGGCAGGCCGCGCCGATGCCGGAGAGGCCGGCGCCGACGATCAACACATCGACATGTTCCATGGTCTATGAGAGCTTGGGGTTGCAGTGCGCAAAGAGACCGCCAGAATAGCACCCGCTGCGGTCGGGCGCTGTCGCGCCGGCGCGCAATACACCCTTCACCGCCGCATCATCACCGGGCCATCACGATCAACCCTCACATCAACACCGCAGACGCCAATCATACCCAATTTGGGGTTTATTGGATCTTTGTCGAGCGGTTTTTGCTGTTTTATGAATTTATTGGTCACTAAGTCACGTATTAAATGAATAGTTTGCTATTATTATAATAGCAATTTAAATTCGGCCGTCCACCGTACTTACATTTGATGACGTCTGGTTTGACACTGAAACGGACGAGGTTTATAAATCGCGCAGTCAGGTCATCTCACGGGTATCACAGCAAAACACCATCGTAAAGGGGAGCGCCATGTACCGCAGACTTCAAGCCTTCGGCCATACCGAATGCCAACGCCCACAATGCCGCGTGCCGCCGTCGCCCGGCCTCATGAACAACCTGCTGCAACGCTGGACCAATCTCGTCGCCGAGGGCCGCCTGCCCAAGGACAGCACCTTCAAGCAGTGGTTTGACTTCTGGGTCTCCTCGCGGCGCGGCCAGAACTACTGGGGCCTGGACGACCAGCGCCTCGAACACGCGCCCAAAACCGCCGCCGCGCTGATCAACCGGCCGAAGAAAAAACTCGCCGGTGTGGTGCGCACCATCGTTTTGCTGGTGGATTTCCCCGACCAGGCGCACGCCATGGAAAACAGCGCCCTGCATTTCCAGCACATGTTGTTCGGCCTGGGGCCGCAGTTTCCTTCGGGCTCGATGCGCGAGTATTACCGCGCCATCAGCAACTTCAAAACCGGCGCCAATGCCGCCGGTGTTGACGTGCAGGGCGAGGTATTTGGCTGGTTTCGCATGCCGCACCCTCTCTCGTTCTACACCAATGACGAATCGGCCATGGGCGACACTTTCCCGCGCAATGCGCCGGGTCTGGCGCGCGATGCGGTGCAGGCGGCGCTGGCGGCGAAAGTGGACTTCAAGCCTTACGACGCGCTAGGCGAAAAAATCGTCACCGCGCTGTTTGTCATCCATGCCGGGCGCGGCGCCGAGGAGACCGGCAGCCGCGGCGACATCTGGAGCCACAAGTGGGCCATCCCGGGCGGTGTGGTGGTAGCCCCCAACCTGAAGGTCAACACCTACCTCACGGTGCCGGAAGACTGCAAGGTCGGTGTTTGCGCCCACGAGTGGGGCCACCTGGCGGCGCGCTGGGCCGACTATTACGACACCGGCGAGAGCGAAAACATGACCAGCAACGGCCTGGGCAGTTATTGCCTGATGGCGGCCGGCTCCTGGGGCGACGGCGGCACCACCCCCACGCTGCCCAATGCCATGCTGCGCATGTTCCACGGCTGGATCACGCCGACGCTGGTGACCAAAACGAGCCTGGGCCTGGCGCTCGCGCCCGCAGCCGAAGGCGGCCAGTGCCTGGTGATCCAGAACCGCAAAACCATGACCGAACGCCAGTACATCATCGTCGAGTACCGCAGGCGCCAGTTCCAGGACAGTTTCCTGCCCGACGAGGGCATGGCGATCTACATGGTGGACGAAGCCATCCAGGACGTGAACGACGAAAACAACCTCGCCATCGAACTCATCCAGGCCGACGGCAAACGCGATCTGGCGGGCATTTTCGGCACTGGCAACCCGGGCGACACGGGCGATTTGTACCCGCACAAAACCAAACGCACCATCGGCAAGGCGACCAAGCCGCCCTTGAATCTGCCGGGCGGCAAATTCAGCGGTATCACACTGCGCGTGAAAGGGCGCGCCGGCGACCCGCAGCTGATGCTGGATGTGACTTTCAGCTAAAAAGGCGTCAGAGCGTGACCATCGCCGCCGTCCAGAACGCATGGCCGAGTTCCGGATGGGCGATGTCGTTATGGGCGCCGGCCATGCCGCCGCCGTTGCGGATGATGCCGCTGCATTCGAGGTTGTAGATTTTTCCGGCCGCAAACGGCAGTGTCTGGTCGGTGGCGGTCAACGCCAGCGGCACCGCCTCCACGCCTGTTCCTTGCAGGCCCCAGGTGCCCACGGCGCCGTATTTGGGCAGGTCTTGCGCCATCGCCACTTGGCCGGCCACCCCGGCCGCCAGCGGGTAGAGGCGGCCCACCGCGCTGTCGTGTTCCGACTGCGTCACCACAATCGGCCCGGCTACCGCGCCCTCGGCCAGGAGGCGCTGGAAATAACCCGCTTCCTTGGGCGCCGATGGAATGCTCTTGCAATACGACCACAGTGAAAATGCGCCCTGCACCAGCAGCATGGAATCGAGCGGTCGCACCCGCTGGCTGCCCGCTTTGCCAGCGGCCAGCGCCGACATCACGACACAGCCAAAACTGTGGCCCATCACATGAAAGCGCACCTTGCGCTGGGCCGTGAGCTGTTGCAGGCGGGCCAGCAACTGGGCGCCGCCGGTTTCGCCAAAGGTGCAGGCGCGCGCCTTCATTTGCCAGAACGACAACTGCGCCAGGGGCGACAACAGGCCAGACAAAAACGAGCCGCCAAAACTGGCCGCGTCCTCCCGGGCGTTCTGGTAGGCGGCCTCGGCGTTGAAGGGTTCGCGGTCGTCGCCCGGAGCGCCCGCGACACCTGCGCCACCCAGGCCGGCTTCGGTGTTCAATACCGCGTAAGCCTTGCGCGCCGCCTCGGGCAGGGTGGCCGGTTCGGTGTCGTCCAGCGCGCATTCAAAGAGCGTGCGCAGGGCCTGGCGGGCAGCCGGTGTATCGGCGATGCTGGCCGCCGCGCTGTCAATCAGCGCCTCCAGCCCAGCGCCCCCCTGTTCCACGGCAAACGACGCGGCGCCGGAAGCGGCAGGCATGTCTTCACCGCCAAACGGCAGGCTCGGCCAGTGCAGGCCTACCATCAGCGGCAGGAAGCCGGGGCGCTTTTTGCGCATGACGGCCAGGTCGGTGGCACACCCTGCGGCGGCTGAAATCCAGTCGCGGTATTGCCGCCGGGCGGCTTCGATGTCGCCCTTCCAGCCGTGGGAGAGCAGAAAGACATCCGTCACCGGCTGCTCGCCGAGTTGCCGGGCGACCACGTCGCTCATCAGGCCGTCCGGGTCGTCGGTGCGTTCGCGCCCCTCGGCGTCAAAGTTCACCTGGTAAAAAATCAGGTCTGTGCCGGGAATTTTTTCGATGCTCATAATGCCTCCTGAAAATAACGGGGTTGAAAAAGGCCGAAAGCAGAAATCCTCAACCGGAGCCGACCTGCAGGCGAACGGCCGGGTCGCCCACAATCACGTAACTGCGCGCGTCGTTGTTGGCGGTCCACAGCCCCGCCAGAAGGGCATCGTTGCGCTCTGCGCCAAAACGTTCGTCTTCCAGCGCGCCGGTCAGGCTGGCGGTGACGGCGGCGTATTTGTCGGCGAAATAATCCATCGCGGCGCCCAGCCGGCCACCCAGCATGAGGGCCTCGAGCGCGCCTTCAAACATGGTCAAGTCGTCACCCGCGTCGGACGAGGTGAAAGAGTAAGTCCAGGCCCGTTCGACATGGCCCACCACGGCCAGCGCGCCGCCTTTGGGCAGGCTCAGCTGCCGGCGTGCCAGGGCCGATAGAAAAGCATGCGGCGCGATGGCGTCACGCACACCGCTTTTGTGGGCGTAGTCGTCCAGCCTCGGGGTGCCTGCGCCATAACAGGCGAAGTGAAAGGCGATCAGGCCGGACAGGTTGGCCTCGGCCGGCAAGTCCTGCGACGAGAAGTAGAAATCCCGGGGCACCGGGCCGCGGTGCAACACCGGCCCGGGCCAGTCCTGGCACAACAAAGCACCCTGGTCGGCCAGTTGGCGCGCATCGCCATTGGGAAATCCCATGCCATGGCTGGCGGTGAACAACAAGCTTGGGCGCTGCTGGCCCAACAAAGCCGCAGCGAGATTGGCCTTGGTGGCCTGGTCGGCAAGCACGGTCTCCAGCGTCCAGGAGGTGGCGGCGCTTTTGGCCATGAGTTGCGCCAGCGGCGCCACCAGCCGGTCTGCGCTGAGCTGGGTGGCGCGGTCGCCCCGGTTGCGCACGCCAAAAAAGAGCGCACGCTGCGCCACTTGCGGCGGCTCAGCCAGCGCGGCCGAGGCGGCTTTTTCCTGCTGCACCACACTGTTGGCGTAGTGGGCGTAGTCGGCCACGTTGTCAAAGTGCAGGCGGCCCACTGCGTAATTGACATCCAGCTCGTACTGGAAGCGAAACGGCACGGCCTCTGGATCGCCCACCAGCAACAGGTAAAACGGCACTTTGCGCGGGTCCGGCGTGCCAAAGTCTTTTTTTCGCGGCGCACGCCCCAGCCACGCCCGGGCGCGGTCGGGCACGTCGCCCACACGGTAACCGTCTGGCCCGCTGTACAGGCGGTAGCGTTCACCCGCCTGCGACTTGCGCAACGACAGCAGCGGCTCCAGCGCAGCGATCAATTCCGGCGCAGCGTTACTGGCGAAGACGGCACCCCAGCCGGCCTGCTCCAGGTCGTCGCGGTCAAAGTCCATGCCCAAGTGCGCGAACGCCCCGCCGGCATCGTTGCGCTGGGTCAGGGCCTGGAGGTGTTCGCCATCGGGTTTCTCGCCCCGGGCCAGCCGCGCCAGATCGGCAACGGCGACGTCGGGCAGCAAATAGGCGCCGGTCGACCCATTGATGCCGTTGAGCACCAGGGCTTCGTCGGCGTCGGGTGGAGCTGAATCTGTCGCCATTGGTATGCGCCTTTCGTCGTTAGCGGCCTTCGTTGGCCAGCCGGGTCGCCGTGGCCAACATGTCCGCACGGCCGAGTTCCCATCGGTACAGGCCCGAACCAGAGATAACCAGACGCGTGCCTTCGTCGTTCACGGCCAGTCCGGTGATCGGTTTGCCAAACGAGCGCCCAAGGCGTGTGCAGGTGCTGCCGATCAGGGCGCCGAAACAGGCCTCAACCTGCCCGCTGCGGTCGGCAGAAAATCGGGCATGAATGCCGTCGCGCCAGCGAGTGGCAATTTGATCCACAGCACGCTCCTGTTGCTCACTGGGCGAGTTTCGCGTCGCTTCAACCTGAAACTCCCACGTGCTCACACCTGGGTCTTGCGTGGCAGCTACGACTAGCTTGTCGTCGGCGCTGAACGCCAACGCCAGCACCGGGTTGTCCAGCTTGCCCCGGCTGGCCGCGACCGGTTCGAGCGCAACTTGCCCATTGCTCAACTGGCGCACTTCGATGTCGTTGGCGTGTGTGCCGATCGCCACCTGTTCGCCTTTTGAATCCAGGGCCATGGTGAGCACCTCGCGCCGCACATCGGTTTTGGCGGGGCCTTGCCACTCACCGCTGTCAGCCTTGCGCCACACGGATAAGACGCTGCCGTGCGCGGCGACCAAGCCTTTGCCATCCGGCGTGAACCAAAGCGTGTTGCGCAAGTCGCAGGCGCCCAAGACTGCGGTCGCTTGGCCAGCTTCGCCGGCTTTCTCCAGCGTCGCGCCACCCGGCAGCCATGGCGGGCTGGCAGGCTGGGCGACGCTGCCCACCAGAACCCGGCCGGAACAAGCCTGCAAGGCGAAACGAGAGCCGTCGCGGCTGAGCGCCATTGACCGGACATCCTCGCCCGCCAGCGCCAATCCACCCGCCGCCGCATATTGCCCTGCAGTCTCTTTGAGAAAACGCACGGCCCGCTTGTTTGTTTCGAGGACCATCAAGGCGTCCAGGCTGGCTGAGCCACGCAATGCGCGCCAGGCTTTCGCCCTCTCGCCCGCCAGCACAATGGGCCGGGACAGCGGGCTGCGTTGCTCGGTGTCAACCAGCATCACGCCCTTGGCCCCGCCAATCACCACGACGCTGTCGCGTTTGGGGTGAGCGGCAATGGCATACAGCTTCTCGTCCCAACCCGATATACGCGCCAAACTGGCCCCACCCCCTTCAAAAGCCCCGGCATTCAACGGATTTGCAGGGACAGACCAGCGGATAAGGGATTTGTCCTCTCCAACGCTGAACAGTTTGGTGCCGTCTATGGAAAACGCAAGGGCATTGATACGCCCCCTTGATTGTTTGTTGACAATCTTTTTGCCAAGCTGCTCAAACCCTTGGGATTGAACCGGCCAGACGTGCAGATCCCCCTCGGTATCGCCAGCAAACGCCCAGAGCCCATTTGGGCTGACGGCCAGTGCGTGCAAAGCCACAGGCTCAGGGGTTTTGAAACTGGCGTCAGGTTTGCCAGTGGCAGTGGCCTTGACCGGGCTCCAGACGGCCACTCGCCCCTCCCAGTCGGCTGAAACCAGTTTGCCCCGGTCGGCGCCATCGGGCACAAAGGCCAAGCGGTAAATGGCGGACTGGTGGGCCTGCTGCCCAAAAGTGGCGAGTTCTCTGGGCGTCGACCGCTCGGAAATGTCCCACAAAGTGATCTGCCTTTGGCGGCTGGCCGCCGCCAATATCGTACCTTGCGGGTTCAGCGCAACACTGGTGATTTGCGGGACAACCGAGTCTCCCGCATCGCTGCGAACCCGTGCGTCGCCTGCCGCCGGGATACGCCAGCGGATATCACTGAGCTTGCGCAAACTATCGTTCTGCGCCTCCCACAGCACGATGTCGCCGCCCTCGTCGGCTGACACGGCCAGGCCAGCGCCATTGCCTTCATGGTAGGCGACGGCGCTGATGCCGGTCGCATGTCCACCTGGCGACTGGCCCAAGGTGCGATCACCCGCACTGGCCCAAAAGCCAAGCTTGCGATCCATGCTCCCCGACACCACCAATTCGCCCCCCCGCGCAAAGGCGACGGACCGCACCACCCCTTTGTGCTGGCCCAAGACCCGTTCAATCGGCGGAAATCGTCCCAATACACGGATCAAGGCGATGTCCACCGCAACATCCAGTCCCTCGACCTTTCGCTGGGCAATCTCCTTCTGTGTTTCGATCAACATGCGCAGCCCGGCAACGTCGTTGTCGTCACGCGCCATCAGCGCCGATTCCTTCAGACGCGAACCCAGAAAATCGCGGTAGCTTTTTTTCTCTGCGGCTTCGGCGGCAACACGCGCCTGCTTGGCTTCTCCTATCGCCACGTTCAGCCACACAGCCACACCCACGAGTACAAGGGTAGACGCCAAAAGAATCCCCAATTGCATTTTGAGTTGCTGGTTTTTCTGCGCAATTACGTGGGTGCGCGCCTGCTCCACCAGTACCTGGGCGCGCTTCTGGCGCGACTCGGCCAGAAACTTGAGGTCCAGCTCGCCAATGAACTCCGGATGCTCCCGGGCAAAGGCCTCGCCATGCTCGAGTTGCACATCGGTAAAGAGCATGTCTTCAGGCCGGCCGGCTTCGTCCCACAGCTTGGCCTGCTTTTGCATCAGCGACAGGTGTTCTTCGCGCCAATGCCGGTTGCCCTGGTACAGCGGCGCGATGAGGCGGTCGTGGGACAACTCGATCCATTCGCGGTCGCCGGCAATGTCGGCGCGCAGGATGTGGCGTTCGACCAGGCGGTTGAGCGCCGGCTCCAGCTCGCCGAGCTGAAGCGGGTCGCGCAGGACCTTGGTGCGCACTCCGTTGCGCGACAAGAGGCGGTCCTCCAGAAAATCGCGCAGAAAGCGCGAGGTGCCATTGACCAGTTTGCCGGCGGCGCTTATTTCCTCTGACACATACTCGGCCAAGGCCGCGTCAATCTGGCTGGTGGATTGGTTCGAGACAATGTCCGACGGCGCGATCGGCCGGCCCAGGCCCGCCACCACCTGATCCCACAGGCGCCGGCACCCGACCTGCAGCAACAGCGGCTCGACAAAACGGCCCATGAAGCTGGCGTCCCCGTTGGCGAGCGGACCGGCCTGTTTGACGCGGCGCAAATCGTCCACCAGCGCCTTCGCCGATTCCTCGGGAAAATCACGGGGCGCCGGGCCGCTGATGGCCTGCATCGCCTGGTCGATTTCCAGGGGCAGGAGGCGCTGGCGAAAGGCCAAGCCGGTCGGAATGCGGTGCAGATAGGGCTCGAGTTCGGCCACGTGGTCTTCGCGCATGGAAAACACGGCCCACACGGGCGGCATGTTCGCGAGTTTCGGCGCGGCCGCTTGGGGCGCTTCGGCAGAGTCGCTGTTGTTGGCGCTTTGCGACTCGTCGAGCGGCACTTCGTCGCCTTTTTCCCGATCGTCCGCATCGGCGCCGCCCAGCAGTTCACCGACCTGGCGGATGAAATCCTTTTTGAGCGCCCAGTCAGACCGGTTCAGCGTGAAGAGCTCCTCGAACTGGTCAAAAATCACCAACGGAAACCGCGTGCGTCCGCGCACATCGAGCAGAGTCGGCAGGGTTCTGAAGTAACTGGCCAGATCCATAGTCTCGAGCACCTGCGCCGGCCTGCGCCGCGCCGGCTCAAGGTGTTTTTCAAGAATCTGCAGAGTGGCGTACACGTAGGGGTTGCAATGGGGCGAGCCGTCGCGCGGCATGGCGTCCAGGCGCACCACGGGCAACACGTTGAAACGCTTCTCGATCTGCGGAATCAGCGCGGCCTGGATCATCGACGTTTTACCCGCCCCCGAGGGCGAGATCAACAGCACAATGCGTTTGGCCACCACCAGATCGACCAGCACCTGCACGTCGGCCTCGCGCCCGTACAGGGTTTGCCCTTTGGTGAACGGCACCGGCCCGACATACGGGTTTTCGGCCCGCTCGCCGGTGGGGCCGGTGGCGCCAGGCGCCTGTGCTGTTTCGGCTTGCATGTTCACTGGCCTTCCCGTTTCACAACGCCGTCTTGTTCACACTGCGCCATCAACTGGGCCATAAAAGCCTCCGGAGTGCCCCAAAAAGTGGTCATCTTGCCCTGGGTCTGGAAAAACGTGTCGATGTATTTGGTGGCCCGCTCCGGATCGATCTGCGCGCCTTCTGACGGGTTGATCTGCACGGCCACGCGCACACTTTGTTCGCCCTGGCGGTTGCCGGGCTGCTTGAGGATGCCGCGCAGCAGCACCCGAAAGTCCCAGTCGTCCGGCTGGAAACCCAGCAGCAGCCAGCCCGAGGCGGCAAAGGCGCTGGACACCGAGCCCGGAATACCCAGTTTCTTCAGAAACTCGGCGCGCGTCACAGCGGTCAAAAAATCAAAATAGTCGTCTTCCGTCAACACCAGGCTTTCGGGTTGCTCCAGGTTGCCAAAGACGTGGAAGATCAGCGGTTGCTGCACGCTGGGCACATAACCCTTGGGTGGCGCGTCACCAATCGGTTTGGGCATGTCGTTGATCACCCGCCAGGTGCACAACTGCAGCTGCGGCGTTTTGCCCTGCTCGACCAGGGCGTCGCGCAGCAGGTTGTCGCGGTTGGCGTTGACAAACACCTTCAGCGGCAGGCGCGCCAGCAAGCGGTGCACGTCGGCCGGGTTGCTGGCGCGCTGTGCCGTGCCGACCTCTTTCAGCATCTCATTGAGCAGGCCTTCGTAGGGCTCGCAGTTGATGAACTCTTTGCCCAAGCGGTTGCCGGCCTGTTCCAGCTCGGCGCCAAAACGCTCGCGCACCTGGCTGATCAGGTATTTGCGCAACTCCGCGAACGCGTATTTGCGGCTTTGCCGGTACGACAGGTACTGCGCCACCTGCGCCAGGTCGTCGCGGTTGCGCGGCGCCAGCGGGAATTCATACCGCTCGGCCCACTTGCGCGCCATGTTGCGGGAGCTGCCAAACTGCGACTCCACCAGACCCGGCCCCAAAATCGGCACAAACTGGCCACTCTCGATGTCCAGCGAGAGGGCCGGCCATTTGGGAAAAGGCTCAATCTTCGAGCTGTCTGCCTGCCACAGCCGGCCGGTCTTGAGGCGCATGAAAAGGGTCGGCATCCACCAGTCGGGGCGAGCGCGGATCAGGCTGCGCGCGCTGGCCACAGCGCGGTCGATCTGCCCGGAGTCGGCAAGTTCCCGCAACATCGCGGTCATGAACTGGGCCGAGGTTTCCAGGGTGATCTTGCCTTGCATGGCCAGCACGGCGGGCACACCCACGGACGCCAGGCGCGGCCCGATCGCATTCATCACCCCATCCTGCTGGGCGCCGGCACTTTCGCAGGAGGCCAGGATGATCAGCCGAGGCTGGCGGCCATGGTCGCCCAGGCGCTCCACCAGTTCCTGCCCAGCGATGGACAGGCCATTGCCGTTCTCGGCCTCGAGCAAGAGGCGCGGCTCATGCCCGTCAATCAGGGCGCCGTGGCAGACCAGGTACAGGATGTCGTATCTGGCGCTGTTCAGGGTCGAAACAATGTTGGTCAGCGTTGCGTGCCCGGACAGGGCGGTCGCTGCAATGCGCCGCTGCGAGGTTTGCCCGGTGGTCTGCAGCGCTGCCATGGCCCGTTCGATCTCCTTCGCGTGGTCGATTTCACCGAGCTTCCATTTGCCAACGGCATCGGCCGGGCTCGCGACCACCAGCAGCGCCTTGATGAACCCGGCGTCCGGCTCGGCGTGGGTGCGGTAGTCCTGCGACGCGAGAAATCTTGAAAACCAAAGGTTGTCCTGGGCCAGCAGGGGTTTGTTGCCCAGTGGATCGGCGATCAGCTCCCAGGCCAGGCTGTGCAGCTCCGGCGCGCTCGCCGGGATGGACAGGCGCACACGCAGGGTTGACTGCGCCGCCGCCAGGCTGCGCGCGCGGCTGTAGGCGTCAAACACCTTGCTGCCGGGAAAACCGAAAACCATCGCGCTGAGCTGTTGCCCGTAAACCAACGGCTCGGCCACGAGCTGGCCCAGGCTGTCGAAATCAAACTCGATCTCCACCGGATCAAGCAGCTGGTCTTCGAGGTCCCGCGCCGGGTAGCTGAAACGCGCGGTGATGAAATAGCGCCCTTTGTCCAGCCACTCTATGCGCAGTTCCAGCTCACAATGGTTAACCGGCATGAACAACGCCCTCCGTAAGAAACCATTCTTCTATAGTCCCCTACGCGAGGCAAGGCCGCTGTCCACAATAATAGGTAAGTACGCAGTTACACAATCACACTTTTTGCGCGGCTGCGGCCGCGGCGAGGAAGTCGTGCAGCAAAGGTGAATCGTCCAGCACACCGGCTTCACGCTGGTGAAACTCAGGGTGCCATTGCACGGCGGCTACCCAGTCTCTTCCGGTGTGGCGGATGGCCTCGATGACACCGTCGTGCGGGCAGTGCGCTTCCACCACAAAGCCGGGCGCCAGCCGCTTGATGCCCTGGTGGTGAATGCTATTGATTTTATAACTGTCAGCGCCCGGCAAGAGCCGCGCCATGCGTGACCCTGGCACAACACTCAGGCCATGAAAATGCCCACTGATGGCCTCTTCGTCGCGGTGCGCCAACGCATCGGCGTGTTGAGTGGGGATGTCCTGGTAGAGCGAGCCGCCATACGCCACGTTGATCAGCTGCAGGCCCCGGCAGATGCCAAACACCGGTTTGCCGGCCGCCACAAACGCCTTCACCAAGGCGATTTCGTAGTCATCGCGGACGCGGTCGCCCTGCCATTCGGGCTTCAAGGGCTGTTCGCCATAACTGCCTGGCCACACATCGGCGCCGCCGTGCATCACCAAGCCATCGAGCCAAAGGGCGTAGTCGTCAAGTGAGACTTTGCGCAGAGCTGCCATGCCTTTTGTATTTGCGTCAGCGCTCCCATTGACGCCCGCATCGACCACGTCCGGAATCATCACTGGCAACGCGCCGCCCGCCATCACCCAGTGGGCGGTTGATTGTTCGATGTATTGCAGCGTGTTTTTGCCGTAGGCGGCCCGCTTGGGGTCGGGATGCAAAAAACAGGCGCTGATGCCGATCTTGAGGGAAGTTGTCATGCGGGCAGAAAAAGAAGAGCGTGCCCGGGATTAAACCGCGCTTTCAGGCAAACAGCGCGCTGATGTCGATGGATGACCGTTGCCCGACATCGCCATGGCGCCGGGCAAGCCATGCCCCGGCCCGCTCCCGGCCCTGCCGGTGCAACATCTGCAGAAAAGGGGTGTGCGCCAGCGCCTTGGTCTCAGAGCGTTGCAGGCTGTCCAGCTCGCTGGCATTGATCATGTGAAAACGCGTCTGGTGCAGGCGTGCGGCAAAGTTGTCATCGCGCAGCGCGTCGGCGCGGTTGAATTCCGCCACCTGGGCAAACAGCTGCATTTCGCGCATGAAGTTGGCATTGGTGGCCATCTCCTGCAGGCGGGTCTCGATTTCCTGCGCGCTGCGGGGCGTGGCGTCGTGGTGCAGCGGGTTGAGCAAAACCAGCAGAATATCTTCCGAATCGCAGTCGTAGAACAGCGGCGACACCGGCGGATTGGCGCAATAACCGCCGTCCCAATACGGCTCGCCGTCTATTTCAACCGGTGCGAACATCTTGGGCAGGCAGGCGGACGCCATCAACACGTCCAGGCTCATCTCGCGCTCGCGAAAGACACGCAATTTGCCGGTGTTGGCCTGGGTGGCGCCAACGAACAACTTGAACGGGCTGTGCATGCGCAGGCGCTCAAAATCAACCAGCCGGTTCAGCAGGTCGCGCAGCGGGTTCAGCGCCAGCGGGTTGAGCTCTGCGGGCGAAAAATACCCCGCCCAGTGGGCGATCCAGCGACCCGCCGGCAGGAGGGTGAAGGTGTCGCCTGCACCGGGCGCCGCCACGCCCGGCGGGATCGGCTGGCCCACGTCGTTCCAGAAATCGGCCAGCGCCTGGCGTGCACTGTCGCGTTCGCGGCCCGGCGCGCCGTTCATCCAGCCGTTGACCAGCAACACGGCGTTCATGGCCCCGGCGCTGCAGCCACTGAGGCCTTCAAAAGCGACGCGGCCATCTTCGAGCAGGGCGTCCAGCACGCCCCAAGTGAAGGCGCCGTGCGCGCCGCCGCCCTGCAAGGCGAGGTTCAGGCGCGCGGTGGGGGTGTCCCCACCCAAGTCAAACGCCTGCTGGAACCGGGGCCGGGCGGGCCAGACGGGCGCTGGCTCCCGCGAATCCTGTGAAGGTGCGTGTTGTTGGCGCACGTCGTCGGCCAACCCGTCGGCCACGTCCTCTATGCCGTTTGCAGTCATCGGAACCCCCGTTGCGCCAGTTCTGGCACTTTTGTGCAGTGCAGTATAGGGTTTTCCCGAGTTTTCTGCCCAAATACCCTTTCGACGTGTGCGCGAAAATGCGCGCCATGAACATCACCAAAGACACCGTCGTTACCCTGCGCTACAGCGTTTCAGACGCTTCCGGCAAACTGCTGGAGCAGGCCAAGGAGCCGATGGCCTACCTGCACGGCGGCTACGACAACACCCTGCCGAAGATCGAGGCTGCGCTGGACGGCAAAAGCAAAGGTTTCGCCACCAGCTTGCTCTTGCAGCCCGAAGACGCCTTTGGCCTGCGCAATGAAGCGCTCGCCCACACCATTCCGAAAAGCGAATTCCCGCCTGGCGTGAAGGTGGGCGGGCAACTCAAGGGCCGTGGCGTCGACGGGCAGGATCAAGTCTTCACCGTCATGAAAATCAAGGGCAACAACGTGCATCTGGACGGCAATCACCCCTGGGCGGGCCAGATGTTGCGTTTTCAAATCAATGTGACCGACGTGAGGGCCGCCATTCCCGAAGAAATTGAGCACAAACACGTGCACGGGGCGGGCGGGCACCACCATTGATACCCCGGGTGCCTTGCCACCATCACAACAAAAACAGGTTTGTCACTTCGATAATTTTGTTTATTTTAGATTTTATAATTAATTTAGACTATAATTTATAATTAATTAGTATTATATTTATAGCAAGTAAATTATTATATTCGTGACTTCATTGCCAATATTATTTATACATTATTTTTATTTAATATATTTGTATGAGTTTCAATGATTCTGTCGAACAACGCCTCACCGATCTGGAAATCAAGGCCAGTTTCAACGAAGACGTTCTCGACCAGCTCAACCAAATCATCGTGCGCCAGCAGCAGGAGATTGCCTTGCTGCAGCGCGACGTGCGCGAGTTGCGCCAACACCCGCCCGACGCTGCAAACCCCGCGCCACGACAGGCGGCTGACGAATTGCCGCCGCATTATTGATGCGCGCGCCACCTCAAGCGCGCTCCGCGCAGTCGACGCACCGTGGCGGCTTGGTCAGCAGCAACCTCGTCTATTCCACCGACACAGGCCGCGTGTGCCTCGAGTGCCGCCAGCCGATGGCGCAATGCCGTTGCAAAACCAACGCGACGGCACGGCCCGCCGGTGACGGCATCGTGCGCGTGTCACTGGAAACCAAAGGCCGCAAAGGCAAAGGCGTGACTGTCGTCAAAGGGGTGCCTCTGGACGACGCGGCCCTCACCCTATTGGGCAAACAGCTCAAAGCCCAATGCGGCTCGGGCGGCACCGTGAAAGACGGCGTGATCGAAGTGCAGGGCGACCACCGCGACACCCTGGTCGTTGCGCTGCAAAAGCAGGGCTACACGGCGAAGCGCGCGGGTGGCTGAAGGCGCAATCCCATGCAGTCCGAAGACCTGGAAAAACTCGTCGCGCTGGAAATGCCCTTCGGTAAACACAAAGGTTGCCTGCTGGCTGACCTGCCCGGCAACTACCTGAACTGGTTCGCGCGCGAGGGTTTTCCCAAAGGCGAAATTGGCCGCCTGCTCGCGCTGGTTCAGGAGATGGACCACAACGGCCTGCGGCCCTTGTTGGACCCGCTGCGGCGGCGGGTGGCGCCCCCAAGGTGATACCCGGCGTCCGCCTAAACCGCCGCGCCTGGATTCATCACGCAGGCTCTGACGCCAGTTGCCCCAGCAAGGCGCCAAGCGGCATGTCGTCCAGGCTCCCAAAGTGGTTCAGGCGCAGTGTGCCGCTGCGGCCAATCACCAACAAACTGGGCGTGCCCCGCAAACCATAACGTTGCATCGTCAGCGGAATCGGGTTGCCCGCCACAGCGCGATCCACCCCCACCGGGAACGGAATCCGGTACTCATGCATAAACACTTTCAGCGCCTCGGGGCCCATCACGCTGTGGTGCTCAAACACCGTGTGCAAGCCCAGCACCACCACCTCCTCGCGGTCAAACACCTGGTGGATTTTGACGGCTTGCGGCGTCCCGTGGGTCACACAGCCGGGGCACAACATCTGAAACGCATGCACCACCACCACGCGCCCGCGCAAAGCCGCCAGAGACATCGACACCCCCGCGTTGATCCACTCGGACACCTCCAATTCGGGTGCGGGTTCAAGCATAGCAGTCATTCCAGGCTCCTTCGAAGGGGATGGGCTTATCTGATTGTGCGACTGATCGGCCAATGCCGCTCGGCCCCGGTGCCAGCGCAACTGCGGCATGATGCAGGCATGGCAACGCTGATACCCGCGATCGGCGTCTGCGCGACTCGCATGACAACCGGCGAGCGCCGATTGGCCGAGCGCCTGGAGCAAGCCCGCCAGTACGCGCACCAGGTCGTGAACGCGCTGGAGCGCGACCCACAACTGGTGCAAGCGGATGGGCCTCACGCGGGCAAGCTGGCATTCCCCTGGAGCTACGGCGTGATCAATTCATGGTATTGAATATTTACGGTATTTTCAATCCCACTTGCATGCGATATATGACAAATTCCAGCCTGGGAGTCTAGGCGGTTGCCCACCTTCGGGCACGGAAAAAAAGTCCAGAAAAAAAGGCTTGAGCTGCTGCCCCAGGTCAGACGGGCTCGTCAGCCGGGTAATGGACCCATGGGTACTACCAAGCGTGCGATGCACAATGCGCCGGGCGGCCAGGGTGTTTGCTGTCATACGGGTTTATGAGGGTTATGGGTTGAGTCTCAAGCCTGCCGCCACACCAATAGCGGGGTAGTCCGAAGTGCTTTTTTGAAGGGTTTGGCGGGGAACGACAATCAACCCTCATTGAGAACCGCGCCATGACCCCTGATTCGAACCCACCAAAAGACGCCACAACCACGGCGCTGTGCGATTCCTGCGCCGGCGTGCAGCGCAACTGGCGGCGCGCCCGTGGACACCCCGAGCTGATGCAGGGCACACACCGCGCCGTTTCGCATAAACACGGCCTGGTGACCATCACCAAGTACCGCTGCGAGCGCTGCGGCACGGTGTGGGAGTACGAGAACAACAAGGTCAACCGGCACGCGGGCTGGTCAGTGTTGGCGCCGGGAAAGTCGTCCTCATGAAAGCGCCCCCTCGCCTGCAATCTCTCATCGAAGAGGGCCTGATCGACGCTGTGATTCGGCAGCTGATGAGCGGCAAGGAGGCCATGGTGTATGTGGTGCGGTGTGGCGAAGAAACCCGCTGCGCCAAAATCTACAAAGAGGCCGCGCATCGCAGTTTTCGGCAGGCGGTGGACTACACCGAAAACCGAAAGGCAAAGAACTCACGCTCGGCGCGCGCCATGGCCAAAGGCAGCAAGTTTGGCCGCCAAGAGCAGGAAGCGGCGTGGCAAAGCGCCGAGGTCGACGCGCTTTACCGCCTGGCCGCCGCCGGTGTGCGCGTGCCGAAGCCCTACAACTTTCACGACGGCGTGTTGCTGATGGAACTCGTCACCGATGCCAACGGCGACGCCGCTGCGCGCTTGAACGACGTGGCATTCACACCCGCCCAGGCACGAGCCCACCACGCCACGTTGATGGGCGAAGTGGTGCGCATGTTGTGCGCGGGCGTGGTGCACGGCGATTTGAGCGAGTTCAATATCCTGCTCGCGCATTGCGCTGGCGAATCGGGTGCGCCGGGATTGGACTTTCCCGTCATCATCGACCTGCCGCAGGCCGTTGACGCCGCCGGCAACAACCACGCCCAGCGCATGTTGCTGCGTGACGTGGCCAACCTGCGTGACTTCTTCGGCCAGTTCGCGCCCGAGTTGCGGCTGACCGGCTATGGCCCCGAGATCTGGAGCCTGTATCAAGCCGGTTTGCTCAGAAACGACACTGCGTTGACAGGCCGCTGCCAACGCACGCAGGCTGATGTGGACGTGGGCGGCCTGATGCGTGAGATTGACGATGCGCGGGCCGAAGAAGCCGCGCGACGGCTGCGCATGGGCGCGGTCGCGGCGGCCTGACCGCCGGGGTGGGAAACAATGGCCAATTCACCTGTGCCAGAGCGTGTTCCAGCACCTGAACCCGTGGCCGGTCCAGTTCTCCCAGCCGCCCAACCCCGAAACCCCTTGCATGGCGTGACACTGGAGAACATCGTCACAGCGCTGGCGTCGAATTACGGCTGGGAAGAGCTGGGCGCGCGTATTCCGGTGCGGTGTTTCACGCAAGACCCCAGCGTCGCATCCAGCCTGAAGTTTCTGCGCAAAACGCCATGGGCACGAGAGAAAGCGGAAGGGCTGTACCTGTACATGCTGCGGGAAGCCAGGCGTTCCCGAGGTTGAGGTTTACCTGGCGACGATGCGCACCATCTCCAGGCACTTGTTTGAATAACCCCATTCGTTGTCGTACCACGCGACGACTTTGACGAAAGTGCTGTCCAGCGCGATGCTGGCGTCAGCGTCAAACACGCTGGTGCAGACCTCGCCCCGGAAATCGGTTGCCACCACCTTGTCTTCGGTGTAACCCAAAATGCCTTTGAGCGCGCCCTGGCTTTGCGCTTTCATCTCGGCGCAGATTTCCTTGAGGGTGGCTTCCTTGTTCAGCTCACAGGTCAGGTCCACCACCGAGACGTCGCTGGTG
>JANNEZ010000185.1:0-6139 GCA_031379255.1 Rhodoferax sp.
CTGATCGGCCTTTCCCGCGTGGCCGTCGGTGCTCACTGGCCGGTGGACGTGTTCGCCGGTGCTGCCTGCGGTTGGCTGGCCGGGTGCAGTGGCGCGTGGATCAGCGCGCGATTTCCGGAAATCTGGCGGTCAAGCGTGAGCCAGTTTGTGATTGGCCAACTGTTTTTGCTGACAGGTCTGTGGTTGTTGTTCAAAACGCCGGCTTACCCCGCCGGTGTACTGGCGGTTTGGCTTGCCGTGGCCTGTGTGCTGGCCACGGTCACCGGTTCATTCTTCAAAATGCGCAAGCATTTGCGCCAAATGGCTGAGTCCAGTACCAAACCTGGCCTGTAAGGCTGGCTCAACCCGCGTCCCGCAACAAATCCACCAGCGCTCGCAACCCGGTGGTGTACGAGCGCCAGCCCAGCCCCTGAATCGTCGCCCGCGCCGCCGGTGCAATGATCGATTTGTGCCGCCATTCTTCGCGTGCCGCAATGTTCGAGAGGTGAATCTCCAGCACCGGAAACGGCATCGCCTTGATCGCGTCGTGCAGGCTCACACCGTGTTGCGTGAGGCCCGCCGGGTTCAACAAGGCACCTTGCACCGAATCAATGCGTTCGTGCAACTTGTCGACCAGCGCACCTTCGTGGTTGGACTGGAAAATCTCGATCTCCACGCTCAGCGAAGCCGCCAGCTCCGCCAGCCGCTCGTTGATTTGCGTGAGCGTGGTCGAGCCGTAAATGTGCGGTTCGCGCCGGCCAAACAGGTTGAGGTTGGGGCCGTGGAGGATGAGGATTTTCATGGGGATAGCGGGTGAAATTGGACGATCACACGTATCATCATAGAGTCTGCGCTGGCAGATTCAACAGGTGGCCAACGGGCAAACAGGGGGAAGTCGCAATGAGCACGTTAAAAGTGAGTGTCCTAACATTGTCAGCCAGTTTGGCCGACGCAGCACGCGGCATGGAAACTGGCCGCTCGCAGGGGCCGAGTGCAGCTTTTCCTCCGCGCAGGCGCTGATGCGCTCGCTGGGCGGCAAACGCTTCCACTTGATTCAAGCCCTGGTTGGTGCTGGCGCCGTCACCATATCTGAAGCCGCACGGCGCGTAGAGCGCGACGTGAAGGCGGTGCATGGCGATGTGCAGACCTTGCTAGCCTGTGGGATGCTGGACAAGACGGCGGACGGAAAGATTGAGTTTCCGCATGACGCGGTGCATGTGGATTTTTTTGCTGAAGGCGGCTTGGATAAGACAACGTAGTAGTTCCTCGACCGCTTAAGCAGACTTGGTAAAGGTCCAGGTCGCAGTTGTTACCGAACGGTAGTTTTCATCAAGTTGTGGCTCCAATAAAACTAGCGCGGCCAAACGGCGGGCCATAGCCGTTACTTCGGTGATTTCTGCCATAGTCATTGCGCGGCCCAACACGCGTTGTTCGCGGTAGCTCAGCCACTTCTTGATAACTTGATACCCACCGATAGTGAAGTCGTACACGGGCTGTGGGATGTTTTTCCAATAGGCCGTGGCATTGAGGTAAACGTCCAATGTAGGGCGGGTACCAAAACCTGCGCTTTGTTCGTGCAACCCAGCAGCGCGGGTTTCAGTTTTGCCTTTACCTGGCATGGTGATACTGCCTTGACCGCCGCTGCCCCAACCTGCGGTCAGGGCAAACTCGTCGGGTTTGAGCGCTCCGCCGCCCACGCGGCTGACAACGGCGATGGATTTGAGTTCATCGCGGATTGTGCCGCTGGTGACGCCGGGCACTGGGGCCTCAGTGTCCAGCAGCGCCGCCACTTCGCGACCCAATGCGGCGGAGGCGAGTAACGCTTCGCGCGAGGCAGGCAAAGGAATACGGGGCCAGTTTTCACGGATGCCGTCGGCGTTGTCGCTCAGGTACGCCGGGCTGTAGCCGATGGCCAGCGCATGCATCCAGATGAGTTCGGCAGTGTCACGATCAGTGTCAGGGTTGGGGAGGTCGAGGGCGATGAGGTAGGCCACTGCAGATACCGCCAGATTTGCACTGCCAGTGCTGCTTGCTTCCACGCTTTCCATCACGCCAAACAGATCGGCCTTCACAGGTTGCAATGCTGTGTGCCATGTCATGGGCACGTAATACGCATGCCCGCGCATCGCATCGTTGTCGCCAAGACAACGAGTGAACACCATTGGAGCGCCTTCAGGGTTGGCGATGCCTGATGGACGGCACATCAAGTAGCGGTTGCCACCCTTGTGCTGTTGCCAGAGCATCGGACGTGGCTCGTTCCACAATGGTCTTGACGGCGTGTAGTAAGCAAAACGCGTATCAAAGGGCCTAGTCGTGTAGCGCACCAGCCGGTCTTCAACAAAAATCTCCTGTGCTTGCAGCTTGCTCCGCGTCTTTTTTGCGTCAAATCGGGCAGCGTCAGTCATCAGCGCGGCATTCACCACAGAGACCGTTTCATGAGAAGCTGCCACGTCAAAATAGATGCGCATCCGCTTTTCGAGTGACATCTTGTCAATATCAATCAATGCGCCGCCGCGCTTTTCCATCAATCCGTTGATCGGGGCTTGTGCAGCGAGATCGACCAGTGAGGGCCACGTTGCGTAGTTGCTGCCAACGATGCTTGGTTTGAAAGTGAGGTGATTGATCTGCGAAGGCGTTGCTTGCGATGACTGCTCATCTCGCGCAACGTCATCGACACTGGCCAGAAGATCATCGCGCTTTGACGCGCCCCACCAGTCTCGGTACAAAACGCTTCCGGAGTGCGCTGCGCTGGAACTACGGACCATCAGGGCAACGGCAGTTCCCTTGCGGATACCCTCTCTGTTGTAGGGCGTAGAAAAAGCGCTAGGGTCTGGCAAGCCATCGGGTGTTGTCTTGCCCGTGGCGCGGCTATCGCCATTGAGATTGTCAATCCAGATTCGATTGAAATTGCCGAGCAGGTGCTCGCGCATTACAACGAATGAATCACCCTGGATATACGACGAATTAGTGATGTAGCACACCACCCCACGCCCGCCTTTTTCGGCAATTCGCCGCTCGGCCAGCCGGAAAAAACGCACATACAGATCATCCAAATTGAACTTCTTGATGCCCCATATTTTGATGAGGCCTTCCTTGTACGGCGTTACCAAGTCTTGCTCCTCGCCAAGCGCTACGCCGCCAAAGGCGTCATAGGGTGGGTTGCCTAATATGACAATGATTTTTTGCGTCTGCTTGACGTGGTCTGCTGCATCGCGTTCCTGCTCAAACTCGGGGAAAGGCAGCACGGCGCTCTTGGGTTCTTTAGCTGGCTCCCAGCCAGTGAGCGCATTGGTCAAGTAGACGCCAGCCCGCTCATCCGTGCCGTCAGCGTGGTGCCCCAGCGGTGCACCCAACTGGCGCAGCAGCAAGCCAATTTGCAAATGCGCCACCACATAGGGTGCTGGCAGCAGCTCAAAGCCAAACAGGCGTGTGGTTGCGGCCAGTTTTAGCTGGTGTGCAGCGAGGGCATCAGCACCCTGGCTTTTGAGTTTTTCGGCAATCACGCGCAGCACTTCCACCAGGTAAGCGCCGGTGCCGCAGCAGGGATCAAGCACCACCACGTTGGGGTCTGCCAAGCCATCGGGCAGGCCCAGTTCGCTCTGTAGCACCTGGTCAACCCGGGCCACCTGGTAGCGCACGATTTCCTCGGGGGTGTACCAGACGCCCAGGCTTTTGCGTAGCTGGGGGTCAAACGCGGCCAGAAAGGGCTCATAAAAGTACTGGATGGAGCGGGTGGACTCGAAGATTTTAAAGAATGCGGCTTGATCGACGCGGTTGAGCGCGTCGGCGGCCCAGTCCAGCACTTCGGTGAGGTTGAGGGCTTTGAGTTTGGCGGGCTGTGAAAGCTGGCCAAACAGGGCAGCGATCATGGGCACGTTCAGGCTGTGAGCGGCACTTTTCCAGTCGAACGGGCCGAGGGTTTTTCCGGGTTCTGCATTTTCCCGGCGTAGCACCCAAGCCGAGAACACTCCGTAAAACAGGGTTTGCACCAGCGTGGAGCGGAAGAAGTGACCACCCTCAGTCGCGCTGAATGTCACGCCCAAGGAGGATTCAAGGCTTTGCTGCAGGGCTTCCAGTTGCTTAGCCGCGGCTTCGGTGGCGTGTTCAACGCGGTGGCGCGCCTCGCGGGCGTAGCTTGCCAACAAGGCGGCAAGGTCTTTGGGGTCGGCCAGAGGTGCGTTGTGCTGGAGCACGCGGCCCAAAAAATCTTCAAAAGCTTCGCCTTTCTCGGTTTGCGCTTTGGTGGAATGCGCCGCCAGCGCCCAAAAATTAGCTTCGTTGGGAGCGAGGCTGAAGCGCTCCAGCGTGACGCGGTGGCCCTCGCGTTCGCCCAGCAGCAACCAGTCTCGCAGGTTGGTGACCAGCACCAGTTTGTAACGATCCCAGTATTTGGTGATTTGGTCCGTGGTGGCGGTGTCGTCTACCGGTTCGGCTGGCGCTTTGACTTCGATGACGCCTCGTGAAGGTTTGCCCAAGTCTTTGGCTTCGCCAGTTTGGCGGTCAAATTGGTCTGCTGTGAACAAGCCACCATCTGGATTGCCTGCACCCAGGTTTTTGAGCTGCATGACACAGCGAACCTTGGGCTTGAGCGTGTGGCCCACGCCATCCAGCAAATTGTTGATGGCGGTGTAGTAGGAGGTTTCTTTGGTGCCGCCGCCAGTGCTGCGCACACTATTCGATGCCGACAAGAAACTCTCAAGGAGATGGGACTTCGCCATATTTTTGTATTTGCCCTATAGGCCCGCATCGTTTGGGCGGGTATGTCGAATGGTAAGGGCAGTTGCGGAAACCATCGAAAGTGGTACATGGTCTTCAACTGCCCCACATGCAGCATCGGCTAAGGAGCCGCTCGGCTAAACCAGTCTAACCAGGTCAAATCAGTTCTGCATTCTCAGCCAACAAAGAAGCCGTCTGCGGCAACCCACAGCGTTCCAGCGTAGCCAAAAGCTGCGCCACGGATTGAGGCGGATTGACCAGCCGCTGGCGCATGGCTTTGATCGCCTTGAGCGCTTCAGGCAAACTCAAGTGCAATTGGTTGACGACAAAGTCATCTGGGTGCTGCGCTTCCAGCCCCAATGGCTCCAGCGCTTCTTTGGGGAAATCGCGCAAGTTGAAAGTCACGATAGCGTCGGCGTGGCCGATCAACGCGGCGGCCACCACGTGGCGGTCGTCAGGGTCGGGCAGCTTGATCGTTTCAATAAATGGCGCGTAGCCTGAGATTTGCCAGTCGAGAATAGTTTGGCCGATGAGCACAGTCGTCCGCTGCAATTTTTCTGGATCGAGGTCAGGACGGTTTTTGAGCAGATTGCCAATCCATTCCTCGTTGATTTTGTCCGTCCACCGCGCGTGGCAAAGCCCTTGGTGCGCCAGACTCAGCAAAATGTCGCGAACGGGCGCGGGGTACAACACGCAGGCGTCGAGAACGACCGTATAACGTGATGTCCCGGCCACCTGCAAACCCTGGTCAGTAGCCCAGATTCAGCGCTTGCGCTTGTCGCGCCAGTTCAGAAAGCGCGGCTTCACTGGTTTGGCGGGATTGATCACGGTAGGCCATCAGGTCTTCAAACAGGACGCGCCGGTGCGTGCCCACTTTGCGATAAGGAATACGCCCAGCTTCCAGCTCCTTGACCACAAACGGACGCGACACGTTCAACACCATCGCGGCCTCTTGCGTGGAGAGCTCGTACTTGTGCGGAACCAGGGCGACGGGCTGGCGCTGACTCATGCGCCCCAGCATTTCCGCGAACATGCGCAACACCTTTGGGGAAACTTCAACCGCAGGCATTCCATCGGCAGGCTGGCCGGACTCATCCAAAACGGCGATGCGATGGGCTCGGGAGTGGTCGAGCGCTGCCATGATGCAGCGCTGAGCCACCTTGGCTTGTTCGGCCTCTTCGGCGCTTAAGACGGAGCCATTCCCTGATTCAGGCTTTTGTATGGCTTGCATGGAGACCTCGTTTGTGGATTACATTGTGAATAAACCGTGGAAATAGCTTGAATATTACTCAAAGGATAACAAACAAACGAAACAATCGCAATAAACGAATTGAATGCCCATTTGCCGGGTGGAGTCTTAGGCCGTCCCAGCTTTCACCCTCAACCGCCACCCATGCAACAGCGGCTCCGTATACCCGCTCGGCTGCTCCAAGCCCTTGAAAAC
>JANNEZ010000087.1:0-5387 GCA_031379255.1 Rhodoferax sp.
GAATAGCTCCAGGTTTTTACCCCCTCGCAGGCGGCAGCGCGCGAGGCGTGATGCGGTCTGACGCCTTCTTCAGACCTGCTTCAGACCTTCTTCAACCCGACGCCGACAAGAAAAGTCTCCGACGAGCGGTCCCGCGAGGCCTTGGGTTTGTGCGGTTTCACGGTCTTGAACGCCGCCTTGAAACGTTTTACCAGCTCGTCGTACCCGGCGCCATGGAAAACTTTAGCCACCAGCGCGCCCTGCGGTTTGAGGTGCGCCTGGCTGAAATCGATCGCCAACTCGATCAGGTGGTCAATGCGCGCCGTGTCCGCCGAGGCAATGCCCGAGAGGTTGGGCGCCATGTCGGAGACTACCAGATCGGCCTGGCGACCGGCCATCTGGGCAACCAGCTTTTGCAGCAATTCGTCTTCGCGAAAGTCGCCCAGGAAAAACGTGACGCCCTCCACCGGATCCATCGGCAGCAGATCAAGCGCGATGATGGCGCCGTTCAGCGCCGATGTGGCGCCCGCCGGCCCGTTGACATTGCCCATCCGGCGGCGCAGGTACTGGCTCCAGGCGCCGGTCGTGGAGCCCAGGTCCACGACCAGCTGGCCGGGTTTGACGAGGCCAAACACCTCGTCGATTTCCTTCAGCTTGAAGGCCGCCCGCGCCCGGTAACCCTCTTTGGTGGCGAGTTTCACCCACGGGTCGTTCACATGGTCATTGATCCAGGCGCGGTTGACTTTGCTGCTTTTGCTTGATTTCATCGTTAGCTTCGATAATAGCGGTATGCCCATAATTCAACTCACCCCTGCCGAACGAAAACCCCACCGCGCCGAAGCGCACCACCTCGACCCGGTGGTGATGATCGGCAACGACGGCCTGACTGACGCCGTCAAAAAAGAAACCGACTTCGCGCTCAAGGCGCATGGACTCATCAAAGTGCGCGTGCTCGCCGGTGAACGCGAGGCGCGCGAGGCCATGTACATGACGCTGTGTGACGAACTGGGCGCCGCCCCGATTCAGCACATTGGCAAACTGCTGGTGTTGTGGCGGCCCAAAGCGGTGAAGGATAAAACCGTGGATGAAGACCGCATGCCTGGCCCGCGCGACGTGAAAGTGCTGAAATACAGCACCCGGGGCGGCCAGCGGCCCGAGGTGAAAACCCTGCGTGTTTTGGGCAACCAGCGGCTCACACAGGGTGGGGAGATCAAACGCGCCAAACGCAAACAGGTCAGCGTAAAGAAGCGTTCACAAACCTGAGGTTCAGGTTTGAATGCGAATTCGAACCTGGATTTGAATATGCATTTGAAACCGGATTTAAGCCCGGATTGCTATATAATAGATAGCATACTATCTATATAATAGGTGACTTGGATGCCAAAAAAGTACTAAATTTTCGATTTGACGCTCAAAAACCACCAATAATTAACATAGGTGTTAATTATTCGCAAAAATCGAATATTTTGTTAACACCCATGTTAATTTAAAAGTTATTGCCAGCCTGGCAGCTCACTTGTACTCAACCCGCACGATCTCATAGTGTCGCAGGCCGCCCGGCGCCTGCACTTCGGCGGAATCACCTTCCTCCTTGCCGATCAGCGCGCGGGCGATGGGCGAGGAGATGTTGATCAGGCCGAGTTTCAAGTCGGCTTCGTCTTCACCGACGATCTGGTACGTCACCCGTTTGGAGGTGTCTTCGTCTTCGAGCTCGACCGTGGAGCCAAACACGACCTTGCCGCCGGCGTCCAGCGTCGACGGGTCGATGATCTGGCAGGCCGAGAGTTTGCCCTCCACCTCGGCAATGCGGCCTTCAATGAAACCCTGGCGGTCTTTGGCGGTTTCGTACTCGGCGTTTTCGCTGATGTCGCCCTGCGCGCGCGCTTCGGCAATGGCGCGGATGATCGCGGGCCGCTCGACGGCTTTAAGATTTTGCAGCTCGGCTTTGAGTTTTTCAGCGCCGATTTTGGTGATGGGAATGGTGGCCATGAGGGTCTCTGGAATAAACGTCCGCAAAAAAGAAAAGCCACGGCTTCCGTGGCGATTCGCCGATTTTAACGGCTAAGCGCCGCTCACGTCTGCGCAGTAGCGCTGAGCCGGGAATGCATCTCTTGAACCGATATCACACCCAACCGGTCGATGTATTTCATGCCCTCGGCAGCCGCCTCGGCCCCGGCGATGGTGGTGATCGTCGTCACCCGCGCGAGCAGGGCCGAGGTGCGGATGTGGCGCGAGTCGCTGATGGCATTGCGCCGCTGCTCCACGGTGTTGATGACCAGCGCGATCTCGTCGTTCTTGATCATGTCCACGATGTTCGGGCGGCCCTCGGTGAACTTGTTGACCACCTTGCACGGCAGGCCTGCCGCCTGCAGGGCCGCTGCCGTGCCACGCGTGGCGATCAAATCGAAACTCATGGCGGCGAGTTCCCGTGCCACGGCCACAGCGCGCGGTTTGTCGCTCTGCTTGACGGAAATGAAGGCCAGGCCGGTGTTGGGAAAGCGCGTGCCCGCGCCGATCTGCGACTTCACAAAGGCCTGGCCAAAGGTGTAGCCCACCCCCATCACCTCGCCGGTGGACTTCATCTCGGGGCCGAGGATGGTGTCAACGCCCGGAAATTTCACAAATGGGAACACCGCCTCCTTCACACTGAAATACGGTGGATTGACTTCGGCCGTGACGCCCTGCGCGGCGAGTGTCTGCCCGGCCATGCAGCGCGCGGCCACTTTGGCCAGCTGGACGCCGGTGGCCTTGGACACGAAAGGCACGGTGCGGGAAGCGCGCGGGTTGACTTCAAGCACGTAAATCACGTCCTGCCCGTCCACATGCTGGATGGCAAACTGCACGTTCATCAGGCCCACCACATTCAGGGCCTGGGCCATGGCGCGGGTCTGCCGCTTGATCTCCTCCACGGTTGAAGCAACGAGGCTATAGGGCGGCAGCGAACACGCCGAGTCGCCGCTGTGCACGCCCGCTTGCTCGATGTGCTCCATCACGCCGCCGATGAAGGTCTGGCCGGTGTTGTCGCGGATGCAGTCCACGTCACACTCGATGGCGTCGTTCAAAAAACGGTCCAGCAACACGGGTGAATCGTGGCTCACCTTCACCGCCTCGCGCATGTAGCGCTCCAGGTCGCGCTGCTCGTGCACGATCTCCATCGCGCGGCCACCCAACACGTAACTCGGGCGCACGACCAGCGGGTAACCCAGCGCGGCGGCCTTTTCCAGCGCTTCAGGCTCGGCGCGGGCCGTGGCATTGGGCGGCTGGCGAAGGCCCAGGCCGTGCAGCAATTTCTGGAAACGCTCGCGGTCTTCGGCGGCGTCAATCATGTCGGGCGAGGTGCCGATGATGGGCACGCCGTTGGCTTCGAGCCCCAAGGCGAGTTTCAAGGGCGTCTGGCCGCCGTATTGCACGATCACACCCAATGGTTTCTCTTTGTCCACAATTTCCAGCACGTCTTCCAGCGTGAGCGGCTCGAAATACAGGCGGTCGGAGGTGTCGTAGTCGGTCGAGACGGTCTCCGGGTTGCAGTTGACCATGATGGTCTCGTAACCGTCTTCGCGCAGCGCCAGCGCGGCATGCACGCAGCAGTAGTCGAATTCGATGCCTTGGCCAATGCGGTTCGGGCCGCCCCCGAGAACCATGATTTTTTTGTTGCGGGTCGGCGCCGCTTCACACTCGCTGCCTTCAAACTCGTAGGTCGAGTACAGGTAGGCGGTGTTGGTGGCGAACTCGGCGGCGCAGGTGTCAACCCGCTTGTATACCGGCCGCACGTTCAAGGCACGGCGCTTCTCGCGGATGGCGGTGTCTGTGGTTTTGAGCTGGCGCGCGAGGCGACGGTCTGAAAAACCTTTTTGCTTGAGCGCCCGCATGGTTTCTGCGTCAATATCGTCCAGCGATTTTGTCTCGAGCTCCAGCTCAATCTGCACGATCTGCTCAATCTGCACCAGAAACCAGCGGTCGATTTTGGTAAGCGCAAACACCTCGTCCACACTCATGCCCTGTGCGAAGGCGTCGCCCACGTACCAGATGCGCTCAGGGCCGGGGTGGCCGAGTTCGCGCTCCAGCACTTCCCGGTCCTGCGTCTTCTCGTTCATGCCGTCAACGCCCACTTCCAGTCCGCGCAGGGCTTTCTGGAAGGACTCCTGGAAGGTGCGGCCCATGGCCATCACTTCGCCCACGGACTTCATCTGCGTGGTGAGACGGCTGTCGGCTGCGGGGAATTTTTCAAAGGCGAAACGCGGGATTTTGGTAACCACGTAATCGATGCTGGGCTCAAAACTCGCTGGTGTGGCGCCGCCAGTAATTTCGTTTTTCAATTCGTCCAGGGTGTAGCCGCAGGCCAATTTGGCCGCCACCTTGGCGATCGGGAAACCGGTGGCCTTGGACGCGAGCGCGGAGGAGCGCGAGACGCGCGGGTTCATCTCGATCACCACCATGCGGCCATCATCCGGGTTGATGGCGAACTGCACGTTGCTGCCACCTGTGTCCACGCCGATTTCGCGCAATACGGCGAGGGATGCATTGCGCAGGATCTGGTACTCGCGGTCGGTCAAGGTCTGCGCCGGGGCCACGGTGATCGAGTCGCCCGTGTGTACACCCATGGGGTCGAGGTTCTCGATGGAACAGACGATGATGCAGTTATCCATCTTGTCGCGCACGACTTCCATCTCGTATTCTTTCCAGCCGAGCAGTGATTCTTCAATCAGCAGCTCCTTGGTCGGCGAGGCTTCCAGGCCGCGTTTGCAGATGGTCTCGAATTCTTCGGCGTTGTAGGCAATGCCGCCGCCGGTGCCACCCAGTGTGAAGCTGGGGCGGATCACAGTGGGGAAGCCAAGCGCTTTTTGGGCCACCCAAGCTTCGGCCATCGTGTGGGCGATGCCGGAGCGCGCCGAGCCCAGGCCAATCTTGGTCATGGCGTCTTTGAACTTCAGGCGGTCTTCGGCCTTGTCAATGGCTTCTGGCGAGGCGCCGATCAGTTCCACCGGTTTGCCGGTGGCCGCGCCGGTGTATTTGGCCAACACACCGTTGTGCCACAAATCGAGCGCGCAGTTGAGCGCCGTCTGGCCGCCCATGGTGGGCAAAATCGCGTCAGGCCGCTCCTTGGCGATGATTTTCTCCACCGTCTGCCAGGTGATGGGTTCGATGTAGGTCACGTCGGCCGTGGCCGGGTCGGTCATGATGGTGGCTGGGTTGCTGTTGATCAGGATGACCTTGTAGCCCTCTTCGCGCAGGGCTTTGCAGGCCTGCACGCCCGAGTAATCAAACTCGCAGGCCTGGCCGATGATGATCGGGCCGGCGCCGATGATGAGGATGCTCTTGAGATCGGTGCGCTTGGGCATTTTTTCTACTTTTCCTTGGTGAACCCGATGCGGCGGCGGCCGTAAGCGCCGGGCCGGGGTTCGTCCATG
>JANNEZ010000189.1:0-16162 GCA_031379255.1 Rhodoferax sp.
TGGGCGCTATGGGCGCTTGTATCGGCATTGGCGTCATGGGCAGCAAATACCTTGAAGCAGCCGCACGCCAACCCGAACTCATGGGTGAACTGCAAACCAAAATGTTTCTGCTTGTCGGCCTGATCGACGCCTCTTTCATTATCGGAACCGGTATTGCCCTGTGGTTCACAACGGCCAATCCGTTCCTGGCCCAGCTCGCAAACTTGCCCAAGTAATTCTTCCCGGCATATTGCTTTTCGGAGAAATACTATGAGCATTAACGGAACCCTGGTGGCGCAAGCCATCGTATTCGCGCTCCTGGTGCTGTTCACGATGAAATTCATCTGGCCGCCGGTTGCTGCTGCGTTGGATGAACGCGCCAGCAAGATTGCAGATGGCCTTGCCGCTGCCGACAAGGCCAAAGCCGAGTTGACCAACGCCAACAAGCGTGTGGAAGACGAGTTGACCAAGTCGCGAGCTGAGACAGCCACCCGTTTGGCGGATGCCGAGCGCCGTGGGCAGGCCATCGTGGAAGAGGCGAAAGCCAAAGCCGTCGTTGAAGCCAATCAGATCATTGCCCAGGCCAAAGCCGAGGCCGATCAGCAGACTGTCAAAGCGCGCGAAACCCTGCGCGACCAAGTGGCTGCATTGGCTGTAAAAGGTGCTGAACAGATTCTGCGCAAAGAGGTCAACCCGCAAGTTCATGCTGACTTGCTGGGCCGCTTGAAGACTGAGCTGTAAGAGGAATATATGGCTGAATTCGCCACCATTGCCCGCCCGTATGCCGAAGCTTTGTTCAAGGCATCGAAATCGGACGTGGGTGCAACTGCTGTTTGGGTTGGCGCTTTGAAAACCATTGCTGAAAACCAACAGTTGCAGCAATTTGCCATCAACCCCAATGTGACCAACGCGCAGGTGTTTGACGTCATTGCCGGCGTGGCCAAAGTGGACTTGCCCGGGATTGCCAAAAACTTTTTGCGCACCGTCATTGAAAACGGACGCCTGAACGCTTTGCCCGAAATCGCCACGCAGTTTCACGCGCTGATGAACAGCCAAAGCGGCTCGTCGGATGCCACCGTTTACAGCGCGTTCGCCATTGATGGCGCAGCCCTGGCCGATGTCACCGCGTCGCTGGAAAAGCGTTTTGGCCGCAAGCTCAATGTGACGGTTGCCTTGCAGCCTGATCTGATCGGCGGCATTCGCGCGGTGGTGGGAGACGAGGTGCTCGACACGTCGGTCAAAGCCCGCCTGGAACAAATGAGAGTGGCGCTTTTCGCTTGAGGCCTTGGCCGCAACCGGTTTGCCAGATTAACTTTAAAAGAGGATACGAGTCATGCAACTCAATCCAGCAGAAATTTCTGAACTGATCAAGACCCGCATCGAAGGCCTCACCGCCAAGAGCGATATCCGCAACCAGGGCACCGTGGTGTCTGTGACCGACGGCATTTGCCGCATTCACGGCCTGTCCGACGTGATGGCTGGCGAGATGCTGGAATTTCCCGCAGGCTCTGACGGTCAGCCCACTTATGGCCTGGCGCTGAACCTCGAGCGCGACTCGGTCGGCTCGGTGATTTTGGGTGAATACGAACACATCTCCGAAGGCGACACCGTCAAATGCACGGGCCGTATTCTTGAGGTGCCGGTCGGCCCTGAGCTGCTCGGCCGCGTGGTCAACGCGCTGGGTCAGCCTATCGACGGCAAAGGTCCGATCAACGCCAAGA
Source organism: Rhodoferax sp. (assembly GCA_031379255.1). Taxonomy (GTDB): domain Bacteria; phylum Pseudomonadota; class Gammaproteobacteria; order Burkholderiales; family Burkholderiaceae_C; genus JANYCG01. The sequence goes on from JANNEZ010000189.1 coordinate 1,701, forward strand.
TGACCGACGTGATCGAAAAGGTCGCCCCGGGCGTTATCGCGCGTAAATCGGTCGACCAGCCGATGCAGACCGGCTTGAAGTCGATTGACTCGATGGTGCCGGTCGGTCGTGGCCAGCGCGAGTTGATCATTGGCGACCGCCAAACCGGCAAGACGGCGGTGGCGATTGACGCCATCATCAACCAGAAGGGTCAGAACATGACCTGCATCTACGTGGCGATCGGCCAGAAAGCCTCGTCGGTTAAAAACGTGGTGCGTTCGCTGGAAGCGGCTGGCGCGATGGCCTACACCACTGTCGTGGCCGCCACAGCTTCTGAGTCGGCCGCCATGCAATACGTGAGCGCTTACTCAGGCTGCACCATGGGCGAATACTTCCGGGATCGCGGCCAGGACGCGCTGATTGTGTACGACGACTTATCCAAACAGGCTGTGGCTTACCGTCAGGTGTCGCTGCTGCTGCGCCGCCCGCCGGGTCGTGAAGCTTACCCCGGCGACGTGTTTTACCTCCACAGCCGTTTGCTGGAACGTGCCGCCCGCGTGAACGAAAAATACGTGGAAGACTTCACCAAAGGTGCCGTCAAAGGCAAGACCGGTTCCTTGACGGCTCTGCCAATCATTGAAACGCAAGCCGGTGACGTGTCGGCCTTCGTGCCTACCAACGTGATCTCCATCACCGACGGTCAGATCTTTTTGGAGACCTCGCTGTTCAACGCGGGTATCCGCCCTGCCATCAACGCCGGTATTTCGGTGTCACGCGTGGGTAGCGCGGCCCAAACCAAGGTCATCAAAGGCCAGTCCGGCGGCATCCGTACGGACTTGGCTCAGTACCGTGAGTTGGCCGCATTTGCGCAGTTTGCGTCCGATTTGGACGAAGCCACCCGCAAACAGCTGGACCGGGGCGGCCGCGTGACGGAATTGCTCAAACAAACCCAATACAGCCCCTTGCCCATCAGCCTGATGGGCGCGTCACTGTTCGCGGTCAACAAAGGCTTCATGGACGACATCGCGGTCAACAAAGTCTTGGCGTTTGAGCATGGTTTGCATGCCTGGCTTAAAGACAAACACGCCGCCTTGTTGTCCAAAATTGAAGACTCCAAAGCCCTCGACAAAGACGCTGAAGCCGAATTGCTGGCCGCTACGGGCGCCTTCAAGAAGACTTTTGCGTAATTAGTGTGATGAGCACTGCAATTGCAATCAATGAGGCTGCCGCCGCGCAGGGCCGCCCCAAGCAAGGCACGGCCCCCTCGGGGGGCAGCGCAGTACACGAAGTGACAAGCGTGGGGGCGAACTAACATGGCATCAGGCAAGGAATTACGCACCAAGATCAAGTCGGTGGAAAACACCAAGAAGATCACCAAAGCCATGGAGATGATTTCCGTCTCCAAGATGCGCAAGGCACAAGAGCGCATGCGCGCGGCCCGGCCCTACAGCGAAAAAATCCGCAACATTGCCACCAACCTGGGCAAAGCCAATCCCGAATACGTGCACCCATTTTTGAAACCCAACCCGAATGCGAAATCGGTCGGTTTCATTGTGGTCACGACGGACAAAGGTTTGTGCGGCGGTTTGAACACCAACCTGTTCCGCGCGGTGACGCTGAAACTGCGCGACGCGCAAACGGCCGGTCAATCACCGCTGTCGGTGGCGATTGGAGGCAAGGGTCTTGGGTTTTTGAACCGCATTGGCGCCAAAGTGGTGTCTCACGTCACACATTTGGGTGACAAGCCGCACTTGGACAAGCTGATTGGCCCTGTCAAGGTGCTGCTGGACGCCTACATCAAAGGTGAAGTAAGCAACGTGTATTTGAGCTACAACAGGTTCATCAGCACCATGCGCCAAGAGCCGGTGTTGGAACAGTTGCTGCCTTTGTCCGCTGCCAAAATGCAGGCCGAAAGCAAGGCCAGCGGCACACAGCACGCCTGGGACTACATCTACGAGCCCGATGCGCAGGTGGTGATCGACGAGTTGCTCGTGCGTTACGCCGAGGCGCTGGTCTACCAAGCGGTTGCCGAGAACATGGCCAGCGAACATGCGGCCCGCATGGTGGCCATGAAGGCCGCCACCGACAACGCCGGCAATGTGATTGCCGAATTGAAACTGGTTTACAACAAGACGCGCCAGGCAGCGATCACGAAAGAACTTTCGGAAATCGTGGCCGGAGCCGCAGCGGTGTGACCTCACGGTCACGCGCCGCAGTTTAAGAATTATTGATTTTATTTTTGGAGCAAGACAAATGGCTCAAGCTAATGCAAACGCAGGTGAGACAAACAAGAACGCAGGTGTTCAGGGCAAGATCGTTCAATGTATCGGTGCTGTAGTTGACGTGGAATTCCCGCGCGACAAAATGCCGAAAATTTACGACGCGCTCAAGATGGACGGCTCCAACCTGACGCTGGAAGTCCAGCAGCAGTTGGGCGACGGCATCGTGCGCACCATCGCCTTGGGTTCGTCAGACGGTTTGCGCCGTGGCACTTTGGTCAAGAACACTGCACAGGCGATCATGGTTCCGGTAGGCAAAGCCACGCTGGGCCGCATCATGGACGTCTTGGGCGCGCCGATTGACGAGCGGGGACCGGTCAATGCCGACCTGCATATGTCGATCCACCGCAAAGCCCCGGCTTACGATGAGTTGAGCCCTTCCCAGGAATTGCTGGAAACCGGCATCAAGGTGATTGACTTGGTGTGCCCGTTCGCCAAAGGCGGCAAGGTTGGCCTGTTCGGCGGCGCCGGCGTGGGCAAAACCGTGAATATGATGGAACTCATCAACAACATCGCCAAGGCGCACTCAGGCTTGTCCGTCTTTGCCGGCGTGGGGGAGCGTACCCGCGAAGGCAATGACTTCTACCACGAGATGGCCGACTCTGGCGTGGTGAACCTGGAGAAGCTCGAAGACTCCAAAGTGTCCATGGTCTACGGCCAGATGAACGAACCCCCAGGCAACCGCCTGCGCGTCGCCTTGACCGGCCTGACCATCGCCGAATCCTTCCGCGACGAAGGCAAAGACGTTTTGTTCTTTGTGGACAACATCTACCGCTACACACTGGCCGGCACGGAGGTGTCCGCGCTGTTGGGCCGCATGCCTTCGGCGGTGGGTTACCAGCCTACGCTGGCGGAAGAAATGGGCCGCCTGCAAGAGCGCATTACCTCCACCAAAGTGGGCTCGATCACATCCATCCAGGCCGTTTACGTGCCCGCCGATGATTTGACTGACCCTTCTCCCGCCACCACTTTCGCCCACCTGGACTCCACCGTGGTGTTGTCGCGTGATATCGCGTCGCTGGGCATTTACCCCGCTGTAGACCCGCTTGATTCAACCAGCCGCCAGTTGTCGCCGCAAGTAGTGGGTGAAGACCACTACAACACAGCCCGTGCCGTGCAGGGCACCTTGCAGCGTTACCGCGAGTTGCGCGACATCATCGCCATCATGGGCATGGACGACCTGGCCCCGGAAGACAAGCTGGCTGTGGCCCGCGCCCGCAAGATCCAGCGTTTCCTGTCCCAGCCCTTCCACGTGGCCGAAGTGTTCACCGGCTCACCCGGCAAATACGTGCCCCTGTCGGAGACCATCCGCGGCTTCAAGATGATTGTGAACGGCGAGTGTGACCACATGCCAGAGCAGGCGTTCTACATGGTCGGCACCATCGACGAAGCCATCGAGAAAAGCAAGAAAGTAGCCTGATCATGGCCACCATCCACGTTGATGTTGTCAGCGCCGAGGAGTCCATCTTCTCCGGTGAAGCCAAGTTTGTGGCTTTGCCGGGCGAGGCGGGCGAGCTCGGCATCTACCCGCGCCACACGCCGCTGATCACCCGTATCAAGGCGGGCTCGGTGCGGATTGAAATGGAAGATGGCCATGAAGAATTCGTCTTCGTTGCGGGTGGCATTCTCGAAGTGCAACCCACCTGCGTGACCGTGTTGTCCGATACAGCGGTTCGCGGGAAAGACCTGGACGACGAAAAGGCCAACGAAGCCAAAGCGGCCGCTGAAGAAGCGCTGAAAAACGCCAAGAGCGAAATTGACATGGCGAAGGCAACTTCAGAGCTGGCGATCATGGCCGCACAAATTGCTGCCCTGCGGAAATACCGCCAAAAGAAATAACCGCCAAAAACTGAACGGTCGCTGTTACGCAACGGCGTTCAATGCCAAAACACTAAGGCCGCAAGATTGCGGCCTTGGTGTTTTGTGCGTCACATTTCTGCTACCTAAAGTGACGCCCCTCATTGTTGGCCAGTCGAGACTACATATCGATACGTTCCGTCACAGACTGCAGAGCAGGATTTATTTACACTCCCCGTGTGCTAACGCAGTGGAGCGTTGCCGATGATTCCGGGCGCGTGCTGTCATGACTCGCCAATCCCGCCACCCAAAAAGTCCTGAGCGTCCTAGAGTGGAAGAGAAGACGGTGGCTCTTTTTTTTGCGAACACTGAATCAAGAAATGAACAATGAGCCGTGAAGTTGCTGCGCCGGATCAAGAGGAATGCGCCACTGAGGTGCGAGATGCCGTGGCAAACCCGTCTCAGGACCTGCGTTTGCAGGTCTACCCAAAATCCCGGAATGCGCGGCCATTGGTCAGTGGCCATGGCGTCTTCATGTCGGCAATTGCTTCGGCAACATTGGCGGCCTGCGGCGGCGGCGGGGGCGCCACAAATGCAGGTTCCGCATCATCGCTGGTCAACCCTCTAACCGGCACGTCCGGCTACAGTTTCCCTGCCGCCCTCTCTGATGCTGAGGCGGCGCGTTTTCTTCAGGCGTCGCAGTTTTCCTCATCAACCGCTGACATCGCGGCCGTACGCTCGGGCACTTACACCGAGTGGCTGCAAAAACAATTCAATCCGCCCGCCGCCCAAAACGCTGAGACCGGTTGGGACTGGTTGCAACGCCGGGGGTACGGCCTGGTCGACAACAACGACTATTTTTTCAGAGATTACCCCGCGCAATTCATGATCTGGCAGCAGCTTTTTGCTTCGCCAGATGCAATGCGCAAGCGGCTGGCGCTGGCGTTGTCAGAGTTTTTTGTGGTGTCGCTTCAGTCGGCCGAGTTCACATGGCGTAGCCATGCATTTGCCCACTATTGGGATCTTTTGGTCGAAAACGCCTTCGGAAACTTCCGAAAATTGTTGAAAGACGTCACGCTCAACCCCGCAATGGGTTATTTCCTCAACACCAAAGGCAATCAGAAAGAGAACCCGGCCACAGGCCGCATCCCCGACGAAAACTACGCCCGCGAAGTCATGCAGTTGTTCACCATCGGTTTGTACCAGTTGAACCTGGACGGCAGCGTAAAACTGGGTGGCAATGGTGAAAAGCTCGAAACCTACACCCAGACCGATGTCAGCGGGCTGGCGCGTGTGTTTACCGGCTACGACTTCGATTTTTCGGATGGTGTCCGTCATCCCGTTGACACCTACACCATAGAGAGCTGGCAATACGCACGCAAGCCGATGGCACTGACCGCAAACAGGCACTCCACGCTGGAGGCCCGGTTTTTAGGGGCCACCGTTCCTGCCAATACCTCCGGCGCCGCTGCAATGGACACCGCGATTGACACGCTGTTCAACCACCCGAATGCCGGCCCATTCTTTTGCCGCCAGATGATTCAGCGGCTGGTCACCAGCAACCCCAGCACGGGCTACGTTGGCAGGGTGGCCGCCGTGTTCAACAACAACGGTGGGGGTGTCCGCGGTGATCTCAAAGCCGTATGGTCTGCCATTTTGCTGGACGACGAGGCCCGCAATCCACAAGCCACATCGGATATCGGTTTTGGAAAGCTGCGCGAACCAATGGTGCGTTTTATCCAATGGGGTCGCAGTTTTGGACTGCGTTCGGTCGCAAACTCCTGGAAGATGTTTGACACGTCCGACGCGGCCGATTCTTTAGGCCAAAGTCCGCTGCGCGCTCCCTCTGTGTTCAATTTCTTCCGTCCCGGTTTTGTGCCGCCCGGTACCGCCATGGCGACATTGCAGGCGACCGCGCCCGAGTTCCAGCTGGTCAACGAAACCACGGTCGGCGGATACCTCAACTACATGCAGCGCGTGATCCGTGACGGCATTTTCTGCCCCGAACCCACTGTTCCGCAGGCGGCCTACGTCAACTACTTGCCCGACGTCAAGGCGGCCTACAGTGACGAGATGGCGCTGGTCAATGACGCAAGCAGCTTGGTGCGACACCTCTCTCTCGTGATGTGCGCTGGCCAATTGACCTCGGCCACTCAAAACACGATGGTTTCCGCCCTCAATGCGACGCCCATTGGAAGTTCAAGTACTGAACAGCAGAAATTGAACCGGGTCTACGCAGCGGTGCTGATGGTCATGGCTTGCAGCGAATACTTGATTCAAAAATAGGCGCCCACAGAGACCACACCGTGCACTTGATTCAACCCCAGCTTCACACACGCCGCGCATTTTTACGCCGTTCAGCACAACTTGCGATGACCGGCGCGGCACTGCCGACGGCACTTAACCTGGCCGCAATAGCCGACGCGGCCGCCTTCAACGCCACCGATTACAAAGCTCTTGTCTGCCTATTTCTTTATGGCGGCAACGATTACGCCAATACGGTTGTGACTTATGACGATGCCAGCCACAACCTGTACAGCAGCATTCGCAGCAACATCGCCCTGCCAAAACTTGACCTTGCAGCGACCGTCCTCACGCCCAGCGTCGCGTTGCCCGGCGGACGGCAATATGCCCTGCACCCGGCAATGACCGGTCTTGCCGGTCTTTTCAACAGCGGCGTTGCCGCCGTTCAACTCAACGCGGGACCGTTGGTGGTGCCGCTGACCCGCGCCCAGTATCAGGGAAGCAACCGCCGCGATTTCCCCTTGCCGCCCAAACTGTTCTCCCACAACGACCAACAATCGGTTTGGCAGTCCTCATCACCCGAAGGCTCCACCATCGGTTGGGGTGGAAACATCGGAGATCTGGCGTTGTCTGCCAACACCAGTTCACTTTTTACCTGTATTTCGGTGACTGGCAACGCCGTGTTTCTGTCAGGTGACCAGGCCCTGGCTTACCAGGTCAGCCCGAATGGAGCGGTCAGAATCAACGGTATCTCCGGCAACGTATACGGATCAGCCGCCGTCAGAAACGCGATGAGTCAACTGGTGCAGCGCACAGACCGCAACCATTTGCTTGAGAACGAATACAACCGCGTCGTTGCGCGTGCCATCGGAGCCGAGACGGGGGTTACCAGCGCGTTGAACCTGTTCCCCGCCACATCGGCGCCGTTCAACACTTTTCCTGCTGACAACAGCCTGTCCGGTCAACTCAAGATGGTGGCGCGGTTAATCGCTGCGCGCAACTCCCTGCAAACCCGCCGTCAGGTATTTTTTGTTTCACTCGGCGGCTTCGATTTGCATGACAACCTCATCAGCCAGCAACCCACATTGATGCGCCGCGTGAGCGAAGCGATGACGGCTTTTTACAACGCGACAGTTGCGCTGGGTGTTGCCGACAAAGTGACGGCCTTCACGGCCTCCGATTTTGGCCGGACGCTCAGCTCCAACGGTGATGGTTCGGACCATGGCTGGGGCAGCCACCACTTGGTGGTGGGCGGCGCGGTCAGGGGCCAGGCCTTTTATGGCGCGGCGCCGCCGGTCAGTGTGGGCAACAGCACCACCGACGCCAACGACGCCTGGCACGTCGGACAGGGGCGTTTGTTGCCAGGCACATCGGTTGACCAATATGCCGCAACGCTCGCCAAGTGGTTTGGCGTGGAGGACAACGAGCTCAATGGCATCCTTCCCAACTTGCGCAACTTCGGCGTGCGTGACCTGGGCTTCATGAATTAGACCGGGTCTTTCGTGGATCGCCGGGTTTGAACCTTGCCAGTCCTCAATTCAGCACAGGCCGATCGTCGAGTTCATTGGGGTTGGGCTTCAAGCCATCGGCGGGAAAATGCTGCACCAAAACCGCTGATACCTCCTCCAGCGCCTGCGTCAGTCCGTCTTCGTAATTTCCCACACGCAAGGCCGCGCTCAAGCGTTGCACCATTTCCGTCCATTGCGCCGCTGAAACCACGCGGTTCAAACCCCGGTCGGCCACAATTTCAATGGCCCGGTCGGCCAACAGGAGGTAGATCAACGCGCCGTTGTTGTGCTCCGTGTCCCAGACACGCAACTTCCCAAACTGCGCAATGGCCCGTTCGCGCGCGCTTGCGGCACGCCACAAGTAACTCAATGGTAGACCCGCTTCCACACAGATGCGCACTTCGCCGGTGTGACGATGTTCGCTGGCGGCGACACGTCTGCGCAAACGTTCGGCCATATCCGGCGGCACAGCGCGTTGGGAGTCGGACTCATCGACCCAGCGGTGTCGGGCCACGCGTTTGATTTTCTGCCAAAAGCCCATCACCAGTCTCCTGACGCACCGCCGCCACCAAAGTCGCCACCGCCACCCGAACTGAAACCACCGCCTCCGGATCCGAATCCGCCGCCACCGCCTCCAAAACCGCCCTGGCCCCAACCGCTGCCGTAGCCAGTGTTGTGTCCGCGGTTGGCACTGCCGCGCCCGGGCAATCCGGTACCCAGCCCACCCATCAACAAAGTAACCACCAGGGCCGCGACCCCTGCGAGACCGGCCACCACCAGGCTGGCCGTTGCCAGCATGGCCAGGCCACCCACGCCGCCGCCCACCAGCAGCGAGCCGAGTTTCCTTCCAAAAATGCTGCGCGCCACGCCGCCGGCAATAGGGACCGCAAAAAACAGGAAGATGGCCAGATCTGTCCATTGGAAATCGCCGAAATAAAACCCGCCTGGATTCGGGCTTTTCGGCGCGGGCAAGGCTTCACCGGCTATGCGCGCGGTGATTTGCTCGACAGCAGCCGTGAGACCGAGCGCGTAATTGCCAGCGCGGAAATTGGGCGTGATGGCGGTGTCGATGATTTGTTTCGCCGCCAAGTCCGGAATGGCGCCCTCCAGTGTTTTGGCCACTTCGATGCGCACCTTGCGGTCGTTTTTTGCAACAATCAGCAAGAGCCCGTCGCCCACGCCCTTGCGACCAACTTTCCAGCTGTTCGCGACCCGGTTGGCGAAGGAGGCGATGTCTTCCGGTTGTGTCGTCGCGACCACAAAGACGACGATCTGGGCACCCTTTTCGCGCTCAAACGTGGCCAGGCGCGCTTCCAGTGTTTGCGTCGCCTGGGCATCGAGTGTGCCGGTCTGGTCAATCACATGGGCCTGAAGCGCCGGAATGGGCAGCAGGTCTTGCGCCTGCGTGCCACCAAAGCCCAGCGCCAAGCCAAGCAGCAGGCCAAAGGCCCGTACCCAGCGGTTCAGCGCCCGAAACAAGTTTGCCGCCGCTTATTTCTTGCCGAAATCAACGGTCGGCGGCGCAGAAATCGCTGCCTCATTTTGAACGGCAAAACTGGGTTTGGTGGCGTAGCTGAAGACCATGGCCGTCAGGTTGCTCGGGAAACTGCGGGTCAACACGTTGTACTCCTGCACGCTCTGGATGTAACGATTGCGCGCCACGGTGATCCGGTTTTCGGTGCCCTCGAGCTGCACCCGAAGATCGCGAAAACCCTGGTTGGCCTTGAGGTCGGGATAACGTTCAGACACCACCATCAGGCGGCTCAATGCGCTGCCCAGTTCTCCCTGCGCCGCCTGGAATTTCTGGAACGCCGCCGGATTGTTCAAAGTCTCGGGCGTCACCTGAATGGCAGTGGCCCTGGCCCGTGCCTCGACGACTTTGGTCAGCGTGTCCTGCTCAAACGCCGCTTCACCCTTCACGGTGGCAACGATGTTGGGCACCAGGTCAGCCCTGCGCTGGTATTGGTTGAGCACCTCGCTCCAGGCCGATTTAGTCTGCTCATCGAGTTTTTGGAAATCGTTGTAGCCGCAACCGGTCAGCAGCAGCGGCAGCGCAATCAGCAAGGCCAATCCCTTGGTCAAAATGGTCATCGGTTTCTCCAGGTCAGGTGGGGCCGTGCGGACAGGCGCGGCATCAAGCTTGCACAGTAGCATATGTGCAGCACGTGGGCGGGAATTCAAGTCGGTGCAAAATCCTCCCCATGCCGAAAGTCAAACAACAAGCCGCGATGGTCGGCGGCAGTGCCGACGATGTGGAAGCCGCGTTTTATGAAGCCTTGCAAACCGGCGACATCGAAAAACTCATGGCCTGCTGGGCCGATGAGGATGAAATCGTCTGTGTGCACCCGGGCGGCCCGCGCGTGGTCGGGCCGGGAGCGATCCGCGCGGCGTTCGAAGCCCTGTTCGCCAATGGCAGCATCCGCGCGACGCCCCTGCACGCGCGCAAGGTCGTCTCCATGACCAGCGCCGTGCACAACGTGGTCGAGCGCATCGAAGTCATGCTGGAGGGCGGCCCGGCCCATGCCTATGTGTTGGCCACCAATGTGTACCACCGGACCGGCCAGGGCTGGCGCATGGTGGCTCACCATGCCAGCCCCGGCATGCAAAACCAGGCCCAGGAGGGCAATGAAACGCCTCATGTGTTGCATTGACAAGCCGGCAACACCGGCTTGTGCCCTTGAACTTGGCGCATAACCCGCGCACCGCGATGAACTATGCCGCGCCGTGGTGGTTGCCCGGGGGTAATTTGCAAACGATTTGGTCCGCCTTGTACGCGCGCCGCTTTGACGGTGCTGCGCCAGACTTGCGGCGCGAGCGCTGGACCACGCCGGACACCGATTTTATTGACGTGGACTTTTTGAAGGATGCAGCCCCCACGCTCCCCGAAGAGGCTGAATTGTCCAGGGCAGGCCCGGTTGGCAAAACCCGCACCCTTCTCGTTCTTTTTCACGGCCTGGAAGGCTCCTCTGGCAGCCACTACGGCCAATCCTTCGCGGCCTTCGCCCGGCAACACGGCTTGGCCTTTTGTGTGCCGCATTTTCGCGGCTGCAGCGGCGAGCTGAACCTTGCGCCGCGGGCCTACCATTCGGGTGACCATGAAGAAATTGACTGGATTCTCAAACGATTGCGCGTTCGCCACAGCGGCCCGATAGTCGCCGTGGGCGTGTCGCTGGGGGGCAACGCACTGCTGCGCTGGGCGGAAGAGGCGGGCGATGAGGCCGCCAAAACCGTGCGCGCAGTGGCGAGTGTGTGCTCACCTATAGATCTTGCCGCGAGCGGGCGTGCGATTGGGCGCGGCTTCAACCGCTTGGTTTACACACGCATGTTCATCAACTCGATGAAACCCAAGGCCTTGCGCAAACTGGCCCAGCACCCGGGGCTGTTTGACGGCCAGGCGCTGGCGCAGGCGCGCGATCTGTACGAGTTTGACAACATTTTCACGGCGCCCCTGCACGGCTTCAAAAACACCGAGGACTACTGGGCCCGCGGCTCCGCCCAGCCGCACCTGCACCGCATTCGCGTCCCAGCCCTGGTGGTGAACGCCTTGAACGACCCGTTTATTCCCGCCGCGAGCCTGCCGCAGCCGCATGCGATGGGCAAACATGTGACACTGTGGCAGCCGGCCCAAGGGGGGCATGTTGGTTTTCCACATGGCCGCTTTCCCGCACGCCTGCACGCGCTGCCGGATTTGCTCGGTGGCTGGCTGCTGGCGCAGTGACAGCCGCTTAGGGCCAAACCAGGGCCACTTGAGGGGGCAAAATACCGCTATGGACCCGATCGTCATTCAGGCTTTGGCCAAGTGGCCCAATGTGCCGCATTGTTATGGCTGGCTCGGCCTCGATGCGCGCGGCAATTGGTACATGCGCGATGACCGGACGCAGGCCGCCGGGCCGTTTTCACTGGCCAGTGGCGGCAGTTTGCAGAGCAAGGGCTCGCTGCTCAAACACGAAAAACTGATCGACTTCATCCAGCGCAATTACGCCTGTGATGAAGCCGGCCAATGGTTTTTTCAGAACGGGCCACAGCGTGTGTATGTGGAGCTGGAGGCGGCGCCTTGGGTCTGGCGTCTGGCCGACAACGGGCACGGCGGCATCAGCGTGGTAGCCCATGACGGCCAACCCGCCACCGTGGAGGAGTGTGTGCTGGATGAAGAAGGCCGGGTCTACCTGAAAACCGATATCGGCTTTGGCGTGGTGTACACGCAAGATGTTGCAGTGGTCGCCACCGCAGTGGAACACGGCTTATGGCAACCCAGGGAAATGCGATTGGCCGATTTTCCTGTTGTTTATGGATTTACGCTTAGTCCAAGATTAAAAAATATCTAATATATTGTCTAAAACTTTGTAAAATCTATAGCATTAAAATCAATTAATTTGTGACTTAAATGCTAAATTACTTACAGAAAATTAACTTAAGTCGTTAGTTAGAAAGATTTTTAAAACCCACCGACTTCGTCCCAAACACGCCAGTCGAGTGGCGCGCGGGGTTATTTGCTGGCTTGCGCTTGCGAAGCCGCTGCAGCCGGCGCCGGCGCTTTGGGTTCGTCGAGTTTGCCGCCGCTGGCGTTGGCCATGTAAACCACCGCGCGGGCGATTTCGAGGTCTTCAAAATCACCACCGGCTTGCGCGGCCATGGCGCCTTTGCCCTTGAGCGCCGACGTCAACATGACTTCATAACCCGTGGCAATACGCGGCGCCCAGAGTGCTGCGTCGCCCACCTTGGGCGCACCGGCAACACCGGCGGTGTGGCAGGCGGCGCACTGCGCGTCAAACACCGCCTTGCCATTTTTCAACTCGCGGTTGGCATCGCGGATCTCGACACTGCCGACCTTCTGCAGCCGCTGCGCGATGGATTTCTCCATGTTGACAGTGCCTTCGGCGGGCTTGGCACCCGCAACGACGTAATACACCAGGCCGATGATGATGAACACCGGCGCCACAAACGAGAAGAAAACGGCAATCAGCAGCTGTTTGGGGTTTTTGATCGGTCCGGTGTGTTCCTCTTCGTGCGCTGCGGCGTGGGCTTTGTCGCTCATGGTTTCCTCAAAAGTCGGTGGTCTGGCCCGGCGGTCGGGCAAATAGCCCGGTAAAAGGCTCAAAATCAACCCGCCATTATAGCGGGCGCACCACATGAAACGACCAACAATCGCGGCATCACCCGCATGCGGCTGTAGCTCAGTGGATAGAGTATTGGCCTCCGAAGCCAAGGGTCGTGGGTTCGATCCCCGCCAGCCGCACCAAACACATTCAAGTCTTTGATTCACAAAGACTTATTCGTTTCTGTGTCGCCTGCTACATCGCCTTGCTACAAAGGCGCATGTTTTATGAGCGGTCATATTTTCCGGCGCGGCGGCGTTTGGTGGGCGCGGCTTGTCGTTCCCGCGCGGCTGCGCAATGCAGCCGGTAGGCGCGAATACATTCAATCCTGTCGAACGCACGAGCTGGCCATTGCCAAAATGGTTTGTGCTGTCTTGCTGGCTGACTGGCGGCGGCAAATTCTTACTTTGGACTCCCGGCAAATGACTACTGATGTTCTGAAACTTGTTGGTGGCTCGCCTGTTCTTGCCGGTAGTGGCTATTTACCACTGGCTGAAGCGGCGCGCGAATCAGGCATCAGCCAAAACCAGTTATTGCGCGCTGTTGCCGATGGCACCATGACGCTGTTCTGTCGCCTGTCGCAGGTTCGCGGTCACGTTGTTGCACGTAACGCGCTTGACCCTGAAGATGTTATGGCCGGGCGTGCTGGTGGCGTTGTCATTCCCCAGCCCCAATACATGCCCGAAAGTGCGCTTGAGAGTGTAAAGACCGGCATCTTCTCAATCGGCAAAGAGAGTGTGGCTGTTGCCAACGCAGTGATTAACAACGGCCTTGAGAATATCGAGATAGTCGCTTTTGACCTGGTTGGGCAGCCGGGGATGCTATTTTGCCCTGACGTGGTTGTGAAGGTGAATACTGGCGCTATTGAAGTCTTGGCGTTTGAGGCTGAAGCCATGCGCCAGCGATTGGCACTCAGTGTGCCACCGGGTGCGGTAGAGCGGGCTCAGGCGCTTCAAACGGCAGCGTTGCAGGGCACGGCTCAGTCTGCCGGGAAAAAGGCTCACAAGCGTTTTTCTGAGGCGTTGACTGCGTTTGCAAAGCATGAGCTACCGCAGTCCAATAAAAATCCGAAAGAGATTGAACGTATTCGCGCCGGAATTAGTTTGTTTATTGACCTGGTTGGCGACCTGAAACTCAGTGACATTGATAGCGACGTGTTGCGAGATTTTCGCGACGGGCCTTTGGCTAATGTGCCTGCCAGATTGAATCACGCTGAAGCCCATTTCAAAACCACGGGGCAGGGCATAAAAGTAACAATTGCCGCGATACGCAAGTCTGGCGAAGATTGGCCCGTCATGAGTCCAGCTGAACGCGATCAGAGAATGACCTGGTTGGGGCGAATGTTTCGCTGGCTACAAGGCGATTGGCTGAAAGAAGACCCGTCGGCTGCATTGCGCGGAAAGTCCGTCCTGACGAAAGCCGGTCGAAAAGTTGAGACGCTGAACAAAAGGCCGCGTCAGCCGTTCACGCAAAATGAGTTGGTAGTGATATTCAGTCAGTCCTGGTTTCAAACAGGCAATGGTCTGGCGGCTGAAGAATCCGGGATCAATCGCAAGTGG
>JANNEZ010000104.1:0-4725 GCA_031379255.1 Rhodoferax sp.
CCAGTTCGGCGCCGCCGATGGTGTGGTGCGCTTCTTTTGAATAGGGCAAAACCAAAATGACGTGGTCTGCGGTGCGCAGGAGCTCGTCTTTCGTGACATAACGCGCTTTGCAGGCGGCCTCGGATGCCGCGTCGAGCCGCGAGCGGTTGTGGTAAATCACCTTCATGCCAAACCCCAGCGCGCCGCGTCTGGCGATGCCCTGCCCGATACGGCCCATGCCGATGACGCCCAGGGTGCTGCCATGGATGTCGCTGCCGGCAAACTGGTCTACCGCCCACTTTTCCCACAGGCCCGCCCGCAGGAAATGCTCTGATTCCGAAATGCGCCGCGCCGTGGCCATCAAGAGCGCAAAGCCGAAATCGGCCGTGGTTTCGGTCAGCACATCAGGCGCGTTGGTGGCCAACACGCCTGCGGCTGTCATGGCTGGAACGTCGAAGTTGTTGTAACCCACGGCCATGCTGGCGCAGATTTTCAGGTCCGGGCAGGCCGCGATGACTTCGGCGTCCATGGGTTCGCCGCTGGTGCTGAAGAGCCCGACCTTGCCTTGCAGCCTCTGGATCAATTCAGCCTTGCTCCACAACACGTCGGCCTGGTTGGATTCGACTTCAAAATGTTGCTCGAGCTTGGCCACAATCGCCGGAAAATTGGCACGGGCAACTAATATTTTTTTCTTTTCCATAGTTTCATAAAAAAATTACTTTCAAGTCACAAATAATAAATTGCAATTGCTATATTTTAAAGAGCAATACAGTCTATTTATTAAATGAATTTACAGTTATAATTGAACTTACACTAGTATTGTTTGGAATTTCAACTGTTTTATTGCGTTTGGGTTGCGGATGCCAACCCATCACCGCCAGCAAAATGAAGAAACCGACGACGTAACCCACCGCCACATGCCAGCCGCCTTTGAGCCAGGCGCCGACCGACCGGGCTTCGGGGTACATATTGCTCAATGCCACGCCTGCCGAGGAGCCAAACCAGATCATGCTGCCGCCAAAACCGACCGCGTAGGCCAAGAAACCCCAGTCGTAGCCGCCTTGTTTCAAGGCCAGCGCGGTCAGCGGAATGTTGTCAAACACCGCGCTGAGGAACCCGAGGCCCAGGGCCGACTGCCATGACGCCACCGGCAGATGCTGCACCGGCATCATGGCGGCGCACATGACCAGCGAGAGCAGGAAAACGCTGCCCTTGAAGGCGCCGGGCAGCAGGCTCCAGGTGGGCGCGCGCCACGGCGCGGTCGCAAGAATGGCCACCCAGACCGCAATACCGATCACTGGCAGGGTGTCGAGCACCGCAGGCGCGCGCAGGTTGAAATAGACATTCGCCAACACCGCAGAGAGCAGGATGATGGCCACGATGGCCAGCCGCGCCCAATGCACCTGCACGCCTTTGGGCGCGTCTTTCAAGATCGGCTGGTAGGCATGCTGCTGGCGCGCCGCCAGAATGCCGAAGATGATGAGCGCCGGCACTGCCGCCACGTAGGCTTCAAGCACCTGGCTGGGGGCCACGCCATCGATCCACATCATGGTGGTGGTGGTGTCGCCCACCACGCTGCCCGCGCCGCCGGCGTTGCTCGCCGCCACAATCGCCGCGAGAAAACCGATGTGCACTTTTTTCTGGAACAACACCGCCGCCATGGTGCCGCCGATCATCGCAGCGGCGATGTTGTCCAGAAAGCTGGAAATGACAAACACCAGAATCAACATGACAAAACCACCCAGCCAGCCGTCGGGCAAATAGTTGGGCAGGATCGCGGGGATTTCCGTCTTCTCGAAGTGGTCGGCCAGCAAGGCAAACCCCAGCAGCAAGCCCAGCAGGTTGGCCAGGATGATCCATTCATGCTGCAGCAATTTCAACAGCCCGGCGGCTCCGGGCGTGCCGGCAAAGTCGCCCAGCCCGAGTTTGTACAGCGTGATGACCGCCAGGCCCGTCAGCGCCACCTGCAGGGTGTAGTGGTGGAACAGCGCCACGCCCAAGAGCGTGAAGCCGAACAGGAAAAATTCCAGTGGAACGCCAAATACAAACATGAAGTCTCCTGTTGCCTGTTATCAATAACTGTTGCCGCGGCGCTTGCCGAATTTGTAAAAGGCCCGGCCCGCTTATGCCGCGATCTCGAAAACCTGCCGCAGGTAGGCCAGGTATTTCTCGTCGTCGCACATGTTCTTGGACGGCGTGTCAGACAGTTTCGCCACCGGCTGGCCATTGCACCGCACCATTTTGATGACGATCTGCAGGGGCTCGTAACCGAGGTCGTTGGTAAGGTTGGTGCCAATGCCAAATGCCAGCTGCGCCCGGCCCTTGAACTGCCGGTACAGCTCGATGGTGCGCGGCACCGTGAGGCCGTCGCTGAAGATAAGGATTTTGGTTTTGGGATCCACCCGGTTTTTGGCGTAGTGCTCGATCATGCGTTCGCCCCACTGGAACGGATCGCCGCTGTCGTGGCGCGCGCCGTCAAAGAGTTTGCAGAAATACATGTCGAAATCGCGCAGGAAGGCGTTCATGCCATAGACGTCGCTCAAGGCAATGCCCAGGTCACCCCGGTATTCCTTCGCCCAAGACTCAAAACCAAACACCTGGCTGTCACGCAGGCGCGGCCCCAGCGCCTGCACCGCCTGCAGGTATTCATGCGCCATCGTGCCCAGGGGCGTGAGGCCCAGTTTCATCGCCAGCAGCACGTTGCTGGTGCCAGCCAACTGGCCCGGCACGCCGCTCAATTTGCCGGGGCTTTGCAGGGTGCCCAGTTTGGCAGACAGGCTGCGCAGCACCTCGTCTTGCCAGGCGCCCGAGAACCGCCGGCGGGTGCCGTAGTCGGCGATCTTCAAGTCCGCCAGGCCTTCGCTTCGAAGTTGCTCTATCTTGACATCCAGCCTGCGCCTGCCCTCGGAAAAATCGGGCAGCTTTTGCGCGTTGCGGAAATACACCTCGTTGACGATGGCCAGCACCGGAATCTCGAAAAGGATGGTGTGCAGCCACGGGCCCTGGATGCTGATGTCGATCTCGCCCGAAGGCAGGGGCGTGACGCTGATGTACTTTTCGTTCAGCCTGAAGAGGCCGAGAAAATCGACAAAATCACTCTTGATGAAACGGAAGGAACGCAGGTAGGCCAGTTCCGCGTCCTGGAATCGCAGGCTGCAAAGGGCGCGGATCTCGTCGCGGATTTCCTGCACATGGGCGGCCAGGTTGATCACCGGCTGGCGCGTTGCGCTGGCGTCCCCTCCCGAATTGCGGCACTTGAACCGGTACTCGACCTGCGCCCCGGGAAACTGGTGCAGCACCACCTGCATCATGGTGAACTTGTAGAGGTCGGTGTCGAGCAGGCTGGAGATGATCATGGAGCGATTCAAAGGTCACGTCGAGGGTCAATGCGCCACTTGGCCAGCGGCAAGTGTAATGACCCGGTCGGCGCGGCTGGCCAGAATTTCATTTTGCTCGGCCACCAGCATCGGCATGCCCTGGTTCTTCAGAGCCAGCAGGGATTCAGCGATCGATTCCACCAGCACCGGCGCGATGCCTTCACAAGGCTCGTCAAGCAGCAGCAGTTGCGGCGATGTCATGAGTGTGCGGGCGATCGCCAGCATTTGCTGTTCGCCGCCGCTCATCTGGCTGGCGCGGCGCGCAAGCAGGCCCTTGAGGGCGGGAAACAGGGCCAGCGCCTTTTCAAGGTTGGCGGCGGCGTCGCCGCGCGCGGCGATGTGCAGGTTCTCACGCACGGTCAGGCCGGCAAACAGGCGCCGGTCTTCCGCCACGTAACCAAGGCCCGCCTGCGCGCGCCGATGGGCGGGCCAGGTGGAAATATTCCCGTTGTTGTATCGAATGCCGCCCTTGGCATGCGGCCCGATGCCGGCCACGGCTTGCAACAAGGTGGATTTCCCTGCGCCGTTCAAACCCTGAAGCACCACCAGTTCGCCAGCGTTCACGTCGAGCGACACGCCAAACAAAGCCTGCGCCGCGCCCCACCACGCATTGAGCTGGTTGACTTCAAGCACAGGCCGATTCATCGTGCAGGCGCCCCGAATTTCTGCCCAAGATACCGGCTGCGCACGGCCCGGTCGCGGGCAACCTCATCTGGCGCGCCGGCTGCGGCCAGTTGCCCGTCGATCAGCACCAGCACACGGTCGGCCACTCCAAACACGGCGTCCATGTTGTGTTCGGTGTAGAGCACGGCCATCGGGGCGCCCGCTGACGACGCTGACGGCTGGGCCAGCGACTTCACGCCCTGCATCAGTTGCGCGCGTTCTGCTGCGGAGAGTCCTGCGGCCGGCTCGTCCAGCAACAACAGGCAGGGCGACGCCCCCGCGCCATCCATGCCCGCCAATGCGATCGCCAACTCAAGGCGTTTTTTTGCGCCGTAGGGCAGGCCCAGCACATCGGCACCGGCCAGGGGCAGCAGATCCACTTTGTCCAGAAGCGCCCGCGCAGCCTGGGTGTGCCGGGTATCAATGGATTTCCAGACCGAAAACGCCCGCCCGCCGCCCAAAGCCAGCTGCACGTTTTGCAACACGGTCAGGGCTTCAAAGGTTTGCGCAACCTGGAAAGTGCGGGCCACACCACTGTGCAGCCGCTTCTGCGCGGGCAGGTGGTCAAGGCGCTGCTGGTTCCAGATCACCTGCCCCGAGGTGAGCGGATGTTGCCCGGCAATGCAGGCAAAACAGGTGGACTTGCCCGCGCCATTGGGTCCTATCAAGGCCACACATTCACCGGGATGGACTTCGAAACTCACGC
>JANNEZ010000191.1:0-1677 GCA_031379255.1 Rhodoferax sp.
GCCACGCCCGCGCCTGCGCCGTCGGCGCCAGCTGATCCGGTCGGGCAGCCGGCCATTTCAGCCGGCGTGTTCAGTCCGCCGTCGGCCATCGATACTCTCGGTGGCGCCAGCGGCGTCAGTCGCGATGATCTGCAAACCAAGTATCAGACCGACAACATCGCCACTGCGGTGAGGGACATCCCAGGTGTGGCAGTGCAGCAAACAGCCCGTGACACAGGCGTCGCCATAAATGTCCGCGGCCTCCAGGACTTCGGCCGCGTCAACGTCCTCGTCGACGGCATGCGACAGAATTTCCAACGCAGCGGCCACAGCGCAAACGGCGTCTTCTATCTCGAACCCGACATGGTCAAAGGCATCGACGTCACGCGCGGACCGACAGCGACCGTCTACGGTTCCGGTGCCATTGGTGGCGTCGCCGCGTTTGAACTGATCGACGCTGACGACATTCTCCGCTCAGGCGAACGAGTGGCGATGCAGACCAAGTTCCGTTGGTCGAGCAATGGCGAAGGCCCTTTTCTGAGCGTCAGCGGCGCGGCGCGCATCGGCAACTTCGACTTGGTCGGGCAGGTGAGCGGTCGTGATGTCGCTGACTATCGCGACGGCAACGGCACACCAATTCTGAACTCAAAGGAAGCGACTGGTTCCGCCTTGCTGCGCAGCCGCTGGACCTCGAATGGGCACCAGATCAGCGGTACGTATCTCACTTACAACTCTCGCTTCGTCGACTCGGCCGTGGTGTCCGGGAGCAATCCACGCGACAGCGAATTGGAAAACACGCAGTTCAACGTTGGCTATCGCTTCCAGCGGCCGGACACCCCGCTCATCGACGCTTCGGTCAAGGTCTACCGCAACGAAACTGATCTTCAGCAACGCAAAGTGAACCCGCCGGCCTCAGGTTCGATGCGCGGCTTCAACGTCGTTACCGATGGCGCCGATGCCAGCAACGTGTCGCGTTTCGGGTTCACCAACGGCAAGCTCGCGCTTTCCTACGGCGTCGATGCCTTTCGCGATCAAGTGAAAACGTTCGATACGGACCCTGGCGGGAACGCCCCCGCGCTGACGCCATCGGGAGAGCGACGCGTCGTGGGCGGCTTCCTGCAGGGGCACCTGACCGCTTGGAGCATCTTCGACCTGATCGGCGCAGTCCGCTACGATAACTACCACCTCGAAAGCGCAACCAACCAACTTGACGGCAGCCGCATTTCGCCCAAGGCGACCGTCGGCGTCAGGCCAATCAACGGTGTCCAATTCTTCGCCACCTATGCCGAAGGCTATCGCGCGCCATCGGTCACGGAGACGCTGATCGAGGGCATTCACCCTGGCGGATTCTCGTTCCGCCTGCTGCCGAACCCGAATCTACGGCCCGAAGTCGCGCACACGATCGAAGGCGGCGTGAACCTGAAGTACGACGGCGTATTTGCGGCGAAGGACGCGTTCCGCGCCAAGGCGACCATCTTTCAGAACAAGGTCACCGACTTCATCGACGGCGTGTATTCACCAACGCCAGCACCGTTCGGGAAATACCAGTATCAGAACCTTGCCAACGTGACGCTGGAAGGCGTTGAACTCGAGGCCGCCTATGACGCGCGCTCATGGTTCA
The DNA here is from genome assembly GCA_031379255.1 of Rhodoferax sp. GTDB lineage: Bacteria > Pseudomonadota > Gammaproteobacteria > Burkholderiales > Burkholderiaceae_C > JANYCG01. The sequence continues at coordinate 1,601 of JANNEZ010000191.1, forward strand.
TGACGTTGAGCGCACATCGCATTCGCGGCACTAACGACGCGACAGGTGAAGCGGTATTGAGTGTGCCGGCCGATCAG
>JANNEZ010000146.1:0-6584 GCA_031379255.1 Rhodoferax sp.
TCCTAGACGCCGTGCTCAACGGCACCAGCCTCAACGAAACCATCACCGGCAATACCGGCAATGACCTGTTGTACGGCGGCGCGGGTGACGATGTGCTGACAGGTGGAGCGGGCACAGACCTGCTGTACGGGGAAGCCGGCAACGATATTTTAAAGTTCAGCGCAGACGCGTTGTGGGCGGCTGGGACGCAGGTGATCATGTCGGGCAGTCCTGGCGCGCCGGGCAGCAATCTGGTGGTCAGCATTGGCGGAAAAAACCGCAGCTACGATCTGTACGACGGCGGCGCCGGAACGGACACCTTGTTGGGCACGACCGGCGCAGACGCCATCGTGCTGGATGCAGGAGGCGCCGAACCGCGCCTGAAAAACATTGACACCATTGACGCGGGACTGGGGGATGACGTCGTCGACCTGGCTAGCGATACCTTTGCAGTTGGCAATGTGGTTGTTTATGGCAACGACGGCAACGACGTGATCTGGACTTCAGTTGGCAATGACCTCCTATTTGGCGGCTTGGGCCATGACATTCTTGACGGCGGCCTGGGCGCGGACGCCATGACCGGCAATGCCGGCAACGACACCTATTACGTGGACAACAGCGACGACACGACCGTGGAAAACCTGGGCGAGGGCGCGGATGTGGTTAACGCGACCGTCAGTCACACACTGTCTGCCAACGTCGAGAACCTGACCCTGCTGGGCACATCCAACCTCAACGGCACCGGCAACGCCCTGGCCAATGTCATCACCGGCAATAGCGGCTCCAACACCTTGTCCGGTCTGGCCGGCAACGACATATTGATTGGCTTGGCCAGCAACGACATCCTGGATGGCGGCGCCGGCAACGACAGCATGGCCGGCGGCGGCGGCAACGACACCTTCGGCATCGACAGCAGCCTGGACCAGGCCATTGAAGCCCTGCTGGGCGGAACCGACTTGGCCCAGTCGTCCATCGCCTATGTGCTGCCCCAATACATCGAAAACCTCCAGCTTCTGGGCGCGGCGGCCACCGGCACCGGCAATGCAGCGGCCAATGTGCTGGTCGGCAGCGCGGCCGCCAACAGCCTCTTGGGCCTGGCCGGCAACGACGCCCTGTTTGGCGGCGCGGGCGCCGACACGCTGGATGGCGGCGCCGACAACGACTTGCTGGCAGGCGGCACCGGCGCCGATACCATCAAAACGGGCACCGGCAAAAACACCATCGCCTTCAACCGGGGCGATGGCGCGGATACTCTGGTCACCAGCAATGGCGCGGTCAACACCCTCTCGCTGGGCAACGGCATCACCTATGCCAGCCTGGTGTTGCGCAAGACTGGCAATGACTTGATCCTGGACGCCGGGGCGGGCGATGCCATCACCTTCAAGGACTGGTACCAGGGCAGCAGCAACCGCAACACCACAACCCTGCAGTTCTTCAAGGAAGGCACGGCCGATTACAACCCGGCGTCGACCGACAAAACGCTGAACAAGAAAGTGGAGACCTTCAACTTCACCACCATGGTCAACGCCGCCGATGCGACGCGCAACGCTTTGCCCGCGGCCCAGCAGCCCCTGAGCACCTGGAACCTGACCAATGGTTTACTGACGGCTTACCTCAGCTCCAGCGACACGCTGGCGATGGGCGGCGATCTGGCGTATGGGTATTCGCAGAGCGGCAGCCACGTTGGTATTGGCCTGATGGCGGCCCAGACCACGCTGGGAGCCAGCTTTGGCGTATCGGGGCAGTCTTTGCAACGGCCATTGGTCAGCGCGCCTGCGGTCGACCTGATGCTCGCCGCCTGACGTGAGCGCCGCAGCAGCTTCGCCCGGCAAGGCGTTGGAGGCGGACTTCCGCTCGATGGAGGACATCGAACGGGAGGCCCCCAGCCGCGTCACCCGCGCCACCTTGTGGGTGGTGGCAGCGCTGTGCGCCATCTTGATCGTTTGGGCCAGCATTGGTCGCCTGGACATCATCGCCAGCGCCGAGGGCCGCCTGGTGCCACAAAGCTTCGTCAAGATCGTGCAACCCGCCGACGCCGGGGTGGTGCAGGACATCTTGGTTCGGGAAGGCCAGCGCGTGGCGGCCGGCGAGGTGCTCTTGCGCATGGACAACCGGTTGTCCGATGTTGATGAGAAGGCCGTCAAGTCCGAATTGGCCAACAAGGGCTTGCAATTGCGCCGCATTGACGCTGAGCTGGCAGGCAAAGCGCTGTTGCAAAACCAGGGCGACCCCGGCGATCTCTTTGCGCAGATCAGCGCCCAGTTCCGGGCCCATCGGCAAAACTATCTCGATACCGTCAGCCAGGAGCAACAGGTTCTGCAAAAGGCGCGGCATGAACTGGCCTCTGCGACCGAGGTGCTCAAGAAGCTGCAGCAAAGTGTGCCCTTGCTGCAAAAACAAGCGCAGTCCTACGCCGACATGGGCAAAGAGGGCTACGCACCGGGCCTGACGGTGCAGGACAAACAGCGCGAGTACCAGGAACGGGCCCAAGACCTGCAGGCCCAGGCGTCCACCGTGGAGAGCCTCAAGTCGGCGGTGAACCAGTCGCAGACCAAACTGGAGCAAATCCGCTCCAACTACACCAGCGGCCTGCACAACGAAAGGGTGGAGGCGCAAAGCCAATTGCAAAAGGTGCGCCAGGAGTGGGGTAAACAACAGCACAAAGCAGGCTTGCTCGAACTCAAGGCCCCGCAAGCCGGTTTTGTGAAGGACCTGGCCACACACACCAAGGGCGCTGTGGTCGCGCCCGGCACTATTGTGCTGACCCTTGTCCCGGAAAACGAACCGCTGGTCGCGGAGGTGATGGTCAAAAACGACGACGTGGGTTTTGTCCATCCTGGCCAGAAAGTGCGCGTCAAGCTGGTCGCCTACCCGTTCCAGAAATACGGCATGCTGGATGGAGAAGTGATCCACCTGGGGGCCGACGCCCAGGACCCGGGCGGTCAAGCCGGAAAAGACGCCGCCGGATCAGACAAAGCGACGGGGACCTTAAGTTTCAAGGCGCTGGTCAGCCTGAACGCGCAGGTGCTCAAAACGCAGGGCGACGGCTTGAAACTGGTGCCCGGCATGCGGGTCATGGCTGAGATCAACCAGGGCAGCCGCACCGTCATGGAGTACCTGCTGTCCCCCGTGCAGAAGGCCTTCCACGAAAGCGCGCGGGAGCGTTGATGGGCAAGGCACCGTGGGCGCTGGTTCTGGCGGCGCTGTTGCTCAATGCGCTGCCTGGCCGCGCTGAAACTTTGCTGGACGTGTTCCGGCTGGCGCAGCAAAACGACCCAAGCCTGCGTTCCGCGCGTGCAGCCCTGGAGGCGGCCCAGGAAAAAGTGCCCCAAGCCCGCGCCGGGTTGCGGCCCCAGTTATCGGCCACGGCCGCCAACACCCGCAGCCAAGGCTCCTACAGCTTCGCGTCCAATCCGGAATCGCAACGCGAGGTGGCCAGCTGGAACTGGGCTTTGCAGCTGACGCAACCCCTGATCCGGGTACAAAACTGGCGTACCCTGAGCCATGCTCAGGCTCAACAGGAATTGGCTGAAGCCCAATTCGCGCTGGCCGGGCAGGACATGATTTTGCGCTTGGTGCAAGCCTACTTTGAGGTGGAAGTGGCGCGCCAGGGGATCGAGGTGAGCGACGCGCAATTGCGCGCCGTGCTGGAGTTGCTGGCGCAAAACAAGAAGGGCTTCAGCGTTGGCACACATGCCATCACCGACGTTTATGAGGCGCAGTCCCGGCTGGAGTTGGGGCGGGCGCAGCGCGTCGGCGCCCAGAATGAGCTGAATGTGAAAGAAGCCGACTTGGAAAAGCTGGTGGGCGCCCTGCCAGCCATACTCTCAAAACTGCGCCACGATGCGCTCCTGCCTGAGCCCGTCCCGCGAGACCTGCAGGCCTGGTCGGACCACGCGCGCAACGACGCCCCGCAGGTGCGGGTGCAACGGTCGGCTGTCGCCGTCGCTGAAAAAGAGGTCGCCAGGAGCAGCGCGGCGCATTTGCCCACCTTGGACTTCACAGCCTCCTACGGCAAAAATTCTTCAAGCGGCAGCAGTTCAACGCCGCAGGATTTCAGCAGCGCATCGCAAGCTGGTCAGTTTGGGGTGCAACTCTCGGTGCCGCTGTATGCCGGGGGCTCGGTGCAGTCCAAAGTGCGGGAGTCATTGGCCCAGTTGGAACAAGCCCGTGCCGATCTGGAAACCGCGCAACGCGCTGCGGTGGCGCTGGCGCGTCAGGCTTACAACGGGGTGATGAATGCCCAGGCCCAGATCAACGCGCTGCAAGCTGCCATCGAGTCCAGCGAAGCGGCCATCAAAGGCAACCGCATTGGCGTGCAATTGGGCACGCGCATCAACATCGATGTGCTCAATGCCGAACAGCAGTTGCACATCGCTCAGCGGGATCTGGTCAAGGCGCGGTATGACATGCTGCTCAACGGCTTCAGGCTCAAGGCGGCGGCAGGGCGTTTGACAGACTCTGATGTTGACGCTGCGGATCAATTGTTCCGGTGAACTATTGGCTTGAAAAAGCGACCTCGGCCGTCACAGGTGCTTCGGCGCCTACGCAAACACCGGCGCATCGCCGTCATGCCGCGTACGCAACTCGGCCATCATCTGTTTTGATGTCATATTGGCCGCCCATTCGGGGCGCAGCTGGTAATGCGGCTGATCGACAAAACTTGTCCAGTTGCCGCCCCATTCGAGGCCCAGGTCGGTACCCAGGGCGCCCAGCACCGCGTATTTGGGCGATTCACCCCGGTAGCTGGCGCCTTCAAACACGCCCACATCAAAGGCGATGCCGAAGTTGTGGTTGGAGTAACCCGGTGGCGAGTTGGTCACCTTCGGGCCGGGTTGGGTGCGCCCTTTGGCGTAAATTTCGGCCTGTTCTTCATAGGTGCGGTAGCCGCTGATGATTTTGATGCGGATGCCCATCGAGCCGGCCTTGTGCACCAGCGCCCGTGCCAGCGGCCGCACTTCGGGCAACAGGGTGGCGATGACGCCTTCGCTGCGCGGATCGGCCAGCGAGATGACCGGTGGCAGGGCCGGTTTGTTGGGTGATTTGCCCAGCACGCGCTGGTAGATCGCGCTCCAGGTTTCGGTGCCGGGTTTGCCGTCCACCTGCACACCCAGGGCCTGCTGCACGGCGGCGATGATTTCTTCGAGTTTCATGAACATCCCCTTGCAATGAAGCGGCATTTTGCGCTGTAGATGGGGCAATGTGAAGCCGTGGCCGACACCTGCGTCATTCAGATGGGGGATATTCGGATACCTGAAATTTCCCGGATCGGGGCCTTGCAGAGAGAAAACGCAGATTTGCTATTTAAATAATAGCAAACTATGTACATTATTCGTGACTTAAAGGCGTATTTTGTTAAAAAATTGCCGGTTGACCCGAAAACAAGAAAATTGTTAACATGGGTGTTAACAATTGATGCTGGAAAATGGCGTTGACACTTCACGAACCAAGGCCCCGCCATCACCTCAGGCCCGTCAATAAAGTCGGCGCTCGCTTTTTTCCTGGAGGTAACGCGCGGCTTTCACCACATTGAGAACGGCTTTGGCCACTGCGTCCGGGCGGTCTTTGGGCACGTTGTGGCTGGCGTCGTCACAGACTTCCATGCGGCTGATTTTGGACATGCGCACCATGTTGCGCTGGCTCGCCACCCACAGGCGGCCCAGGCTTTTGGGCCAACGCGCCACGGATTTGTTTTGCGTCAGCACCACCAGCGGAACCGCTGGGAAAGGCCCGACCTTGCGGATCTGCCCGGCGCTCACGGTAGAGGCCGCCAGCTCACCGCGGATAGCGGGGCGCGCCAGCAGGAGCAGCGCAGGGGGCGGCTCATACAGGAAACGTGGCATGCCCGCCTGCTTGCAGCGCCGGGCAAAGTCGGAGTGGCGCGCGTCCACCAGCACCACGCCGGCGATTTCGTCGGGGTAGGCGCGGGCAAACAGCTTCATGATCGTGCCGCCCAGGGAATGGCCCACCAGCACGTAGGGTGGCGCAATGCCTTCCTCGGCCAGCATGGCGCGCAGTTCGCGCACCAGCTGCATCGGTTCGCGGGCGCTTTTGGGGGCTTCGCTGTCGCCATACCCTGCACGGTCGTACGCCACGCAACGGGTATGGGCGGCAACCTCGTTGAACACCGAGCCCCAAACTTCCTTGCCTTTGCCAAGGCCGGCTTCAAAAATCACCGTGGGTGAGCCTGAACCAGCCACCACCAGCGAACGTTTTCCGTGTTTGGTGTGGCTGGTGTGGCCGCGCGGCAGGTCGCTGCTGCGGCGCAACTTGCCGGGCGGCTGGGGCGTGTCAGACGCCAGCGGGTGCAGCATGCGCATGACGAGGTTGTCTGCACGCAAACCTGCGTGTCGACGTTCTATGACTTGGGATTCAATCAATCTGACTTCCAACTTTGTAGAGCTGCCCCCGGTCAAACGCCTGGGAGCTGGTTTCAGCCGAAACACGGATCACATCTGAAATTTGGCCCGAATATACCGAAAATCATATTTAAGACGTTTCATCCTGTTTACATATTGCCAGTTTCCCCGAATTTGTTACGAATGGATATCAAAGTTGCCCCGTATTTACCCGAATTGTCGGGTAAGTTGGCAGGTCAAGGGGTC
>JANNEZ010000156.1:0-6534 GCA_031379255.1 Rhodoferax sp.
CCGAGCCGTTGTGCATAAAGCTGATGAGTTTCATGGTCTTCTTTCTTGCGGGATGAAAAGGGAAAGTAAAAGGAAAAGAATTGGCGTGGCTGGATTTTCGCAGGCTGCCATTGTCTCGCGAGTTGCGTAGGTCAGGCCACCCTGGCGGCAATGTCCTGCGCCGCACGGCCAATGAGTTGTGCCAGCTTGGCGCGGTTGGTCAGGCCCATGCGCGTCACGGAACTGACGAGCGAAATGGCGCCCAACACAGTGCCGTCGGCTTTTTGCAGCGGCGCCGCCATCGCGGCCAGCTTCTCTTCGAGCTCGCCGTTTGAAAAATAGAAGCCGGCCTTGCGGATGGCGGCGTAATATTTCCGGAAGCCGGGCCAGTCCTGCGGCAGGCCAGCGGCGCGGATGTCGGCGGCATGGGCGTCAAATACCCTGTGCAACTGGGCGGGTGTAAAACACGCCAGGATCACTTTGGGCGCGGCGCCCAGAAACAGCGGCCGCGGGCGGCCCCGGCCAAAACTCAGGTTGACGGGCGACTTGCCACTTTCGCGGTGGGTGTCGAGCAATTGAAGGCTGTGGGGCAGGCCGTGGTGGGCGGAAATCACGCAGTCAAACCCGGTTGCCTCCACCAGTTCCTGCATGAAGGGCGCCGCGTGGCGCAGAACCGGGTCAGCGGTGCGGATGTAGTGGTCCAGCAATATGATGCGCGGCCCCAGGCTGTAGGCTGATGCGCCCGTGCGCTGAAGCAGCCCGGCGTCAACCAGCACTTTCACATAACGGTAACTGGTGGGCAGCGAGACCTGCAGCGCGAGCGCAATGGCCTCGGCCGTCCAGCTCAAATGCCCTTCGCTGAACAGGTCCAGCACAGCCATCATGCGCTGCAGGCTTGAATGCGGGCCGGGTTCTTGTTGCGCAGCCTCAGGGCTTGCCGGGCTTGCCGATTCAGCCATTGGGCCGGCCCGGCTTACTGGTAGCGCCTGAGGCATGTGGCCAGCTGTTCAAGTTCGTCGGTGTTGCGGGCCATGCCCAGAATATAACGGTCAGGGCGCAGCATCACCGCCTTGACGCCATGCTGCAGCAGCCATTCACTCAAGGGCGGGTCAGCGGCGGGAAGCGCCATCACGTCAAAGTGTTGCCAGGTGGCTTTGCATGCGGCGGATGCCGCATCCAGCAGGCCCGGCTCGGCCAGCACCGCGAAGCGCCTGCCCAGCACTTCATCGAGCAGTTGGCCGTTGCTCAGGCGCGGCTGGGGGAAAGTCTGCCCGACGGGCAAGCCAGCGCCCTGGCCACCCAGGCGGGCAACCAGGCCTGGCCCCAGGCCCGGGGCTGGAAACTCAAAGATCTCGGGTTTGCCCGTCAGAAATTTTCTGTCGCGCTCTTCAGCCAGGGCGGTGTCGGTCGTCTGGATGATGTCGCCCAAGCGCACCGCGAGTTTCACAAACGCCTCAACATGGTGGGCGCGTTCGGCTTCATAGGTGTCCAGCAGCGCGTCGCCCGCCTGCCCACGCAACACCAGCGCGAGTTTCCAGGCCAGGTTGGCGGCATCGCGCATGCCGGCGCACATGCCTTGCCCCAGAAATGGCGGGGCCTGGTGGCAGCTGTCGCCCGCCAGCAGCAGGCGGCCGTGTTGTCCCCCGCGCCAGCCTTCGGTGATGACCGAATGGAAGGTGTAGATGGCGGCACGTTCGATCGTGGCCTGACCCGGCTTGAGCCAGCGCGCGATCAAGGCCCACAGCGTTTCGTGGCGCAACAGCTGCGCCTCATCGTCGCCCGGCATCAGCATGATTTCCCAGCGGCGCCGCCGGCCGGTGACATTGCAGTAGGTCATGGGCCGCGCCGGGTCGCAATGTTGCACGGTGTGGCTGGGCAATTGCGGCAAATCGGCCTGGTCTTCATTCAGAATGGCGTCAAACACCAGCCAGGGCTGGTGCAGGCCCAGGTCGCGGTTGGGCGAGCCCATGGTTTTGCGAACCAGCGAGCGGGCACCGTCGCAGCCGATGGCGAAACGCGCGTGCACGGTGCTTACGCCCTGGCCTGCGCCAGCTTGCGGGCTGCGCAGGTCCTGTAGGGTCAAGGCAACCTCGTCATGGGTGTCTGCAAGGGCCGTGACTTCATGCTGCGCCAGCACCGTGACATGGCTGAAACGCTGCAGACCAGCGCGCAACACCGCTTCAAGCTCCGGCTGGTGGAAATAGTGGTTGTTGGCGCAGGCGTGCGGCCCAATCAGGGCCGAACCGCCCCGGGTCAACAGCGTTTCGCCACTGGCGTTTACAAAACGCATGCCGTGCAGGCCGGGCCGGGTGATGGCTTCCACCGCGTCGCACAGTCCGGCACTCTGGAAGATGCGCATCACCTCGCCGTCAAAGTGAATCGCGCGCGGCAGCGGGTAGATGGCGGCCTCGCGTTCGATCACCACCACCGAAACGCCAGCTTGCCCGAGCAGGTTGGCCAGCAGCGCGCCGACCGGGCCGCAGCCCACAATGGCAACGTCAAATTTCACGCGGTATAGCCCATCTTTTTCGCCAGATTGGCCTGCCACTGCGAACGCGGCTGAAACTGCGGGCGGCTTTGAGCGATTGCCTGCGCCCGCGCCAGGATGGCTTCGTCGCTCTGGTCCAGGTCAATTGGCTCACGCAAGGGCTGTTCGCAGTACCAGGGCGTGTCCATGAAAATCTCCAGGCGGTTGCCTTCGGGGTCACGCACGTAGATCGACACCGCATTGCCATGGGTGGCGCACAGCATTTCCGTGACGCCGGCCTGGGCATTGATGGCGTCCCGCACATAACGCAGGGTTGTCAAATCCGGCACGCGCAGCGAAATCTGGTTGATGACATTGAAGTTCACAAGGTCCGGCCGTCCGCTGGCCAACACCAGCTGGTGGTGCTCGGCTGGGTCACGGCTCAAGAACACCAGTTGCACCGGCCCCAAATCACCTTGATCGGTTTGCGTGAAGCCCAGCGCTTCCTTGTAAAAGCGGGCCATGCGGTCCAGGTCGCGCACATAAAAACCCATGTGGCTGAAGGTCAGGGCATTGGCGCGGCGAAGGGGTGAAAGGGTGGTGTTCATGTGAAAATTATATATAAATTATCATAATTTGATAAAAATAATAATTATTGTGGATAATGACCCTCTCGAAGAGCAAAATTTCTTCGAAATGTATTTCGCATATTGTTATTTCAAATCAGGAGACCCGTCGTGAAATTTGTACGTCGCCAGACATGCCTGCTCACCGCAGTAGCCATTGCAGCTTCCTGGATGAGCCTGGGCGCTCTGCCGGTTCTTGCGCAAGACTATCCCGCCAAACCCATCAAGATCATTGCGCCGTTTCCGGCAGGCTCTGGGCCAGACGTGAACAGCCGCGAAATTGCGGCGGAACTCACCAAGGTACTGGGGCAGTCGGTGGTGGTCGAGAACCGGCCCGGCGCGTCCAACATGATCGGCATGGAGGCCGGCGCCAAAGCCGCGCCAGACGGCTACACGCTGGTCATGGGCAGCACCACTTCTCTTTCTGTGGTGCCCCACGCCTATTCCAAGGTGCCCTACAAAGAGTCGGATTTCGCGCCTGTGAGCTTGGTGGGATTTTTGAACACGGCGCTGATTGCCAACGTCAATCTGCCGCAAAACAACGCCAAAGACCTGATCGCGCACCTCAAAGACAAACCCGATACGGTCACCTCGGCCACCCAGGGCGTGGGCAGTTATTCCCATTTGTCGGGTGAGTGGTTCACGGCGGCGTCCGGCACCAAAGTCCGCTTCGTGCCCTACAACACCACCAACGTCTATGGCGACCTGGTGGCGGGCCAGGTCAATTTGATGTTTGACGCGCTGCCTGCGGCCATCGGCAATGTCAAAGGCGGCAAGTTGAAGATACTGGCGCTCACCGGCAGCGTCCGGCACCCAAGCTTCCCGGACGTCCCGACCTTTGCCGAGGCCGGCCTGCCAGACTACAGCCCCACCGCCTGGATTGGCCTGTTTGCGCCAGCCGGAACGCCCAAGGCAGTACTCGACAAATTGGGCGCAGCCATGCAAAAGGCCGCCACGCAGAACCCCACGCTCGTTGAGAAATGGCGCTCCTATGGCGGCGAGCTCAAAGCCATGACGCCTGAAGAGTTCACGGCTTTCATCAAGGCCGATTCAGCCAAATGGGGCACCGCGATCCGCCGTGCCGGGGTCAAGCTGGATTAATCCGGACCAAGCCAGACCAAGCCAGGTCAGGCAGGCAGGGCCACCCAAGCCGCGTTCTGCGCGTGGCTGCGCAGGGTCGCTTCAATGAACGCGAGGCTGCGCACACCCTCTTCAAGCCCTGGCACCAGTGAGGGCACAACGGCCTCGCCCCGCTGGTGCCGCCGCAGATCGGCGGCGAAATCACGGTACAACTGCGCAAAGGCTTCAATGAAACCCTCGGGGTGGCCCGCCGGTATGCGGGTGGCGGCCGTGGCGGAGGCCGGCAAACGGCCCATGCCGCGGGTCAGCTTTTGCGCCGGTTGGCCCAGCTCGGTGAACCAGAGTTCGTTGGGCAACTCCTGCTGCCAGCGCAAGGCCGCTTTGCTGCCATAAATGCGCAAGCGCAGGCCGTTTTCTTCACCGGTTGCCACCTGGCTGGCCCACAACAGGCCGCGCGCGCCTTGCGTCACGCTTTGGGCCACGCCGGGCGCGGGCGCATAACGCAACTGGATTTGCACGTGGTCGTCGACACGGCGGCCCGGCACGAAGCTCATCAAGTCGGCGCTGATTTCGCTGGGATACATGCCGGTCACAAACTCCACCAGGTGCGCGGCGTGGGAGCCGATGTCGCCCAGGCAGCCGGCCGGGCCAGACAGCGCCGGGTCGGTGCGCCAGGCGGCCTGCTTCTGGCCGGTTTCTTCCAGGGGCAGCGCCAGCCAGTCTTGCGCGTACTCGACCTGGATCACGCGGATGTCGCCCAGCTTGCCCGTCGCGATCATGTCGCGCGCGGCGCGGATGAGCGGGTAACCGCTGTAGTTGTGCGTCAGCGCGAAGCGGCACTTGTGTTGATTGGCCAGCGCCAGCAACTTCTGGCCATCGGCCAGATTCGTCGTGAGCGGTTTGTCGCAAATGACGTGAATGCCGGCTTCCAGAAAGGCGCGTGCCACGTCCAGGTGCAAGTGGTTGGGCACCACGATGCTGACGACTTCAATGCCGTCCGGGCGGGCTTTCTCTGCCTGCGCCATGGCGCGGTAGTCGGTGTAGATGCGGTCTGCGGCCAGGCGCAGTTCACGCCCGCCTTGCAGGGCGTTGCCAGCGTTGGACGAAGGCGCTGCGGCGACAAGCTCGTAGTCGTCGTCCAGCCGCGCGGCCATGCGGTGCACGGCGCCGATGAAGGCGCCCGGTCCGCCGCCCACCATGCCCAGACGCAGCCTGGGTGGAACAACCTGTTCAGTGCCCATGATTGCCTCAGCGTGATCAGTTCACTTGGGCCAAACCCAGCATCCGCTGGATGGCGGTCTGGTCGGCGCCGCTGGCGGCGAAGTCGTCAAAGGCGCGGTCGGCCACACGGATCAAATGGTCGCGGATGAAGGGCGCGCCTTCCGCCGCCCCCTGTTCGGGGTGTTTGATGCAGCACTCCCATTCCAGCACGGCCCAACCTCGGTAACCGTATTGCGTGAGCTTGCTGAAAATGGCGCTGAAGTCGACCTGGCCATCCCCCAGCGAACGGAAGCGCCCGGCGCGGTTTACCCACGGCTCAAAACCGCCATAAACGCCCTGGCGGCCATTGGGACGGAACTCGGCGTCTTTCACGTGAAAGGCCTTGATGCGCGAATGGTAGAGGTCGATGTACTGCAAATAGTCCAGTTGCTGAAGCACAAAGTGGCTGGGGTCATACAGCAGGCAGGCGCGCGGGTGCTGCGCCACGACGTCGAGGAAACGCTCGTAACTTGCGCCGTCACACAGGTCTTCACCGGGGTGGACTTCATAACAAACATCCACACCCGCGTCGTCAAAAGCGTTCAGGATCGGCGTCCAGCGTTTGCCAAGCTCCGCAAAGGCTGCTTCCACCAGGCCTTCAGGCCGCTGCGGCCATGGGTACAGATAGGGCCAGGCCAGAGCGCCCGAAAACGTGGCGTGCGCGTTCAGGCCCAGGCGTTTGGACGCCTGCGCGGCGAGTTTCATCTGCGCCACGGCCCATTCGGTGCGGGCGGCGGGTTTGCCATGCAGTTCGGGCGGCGCAAAGCCGTCCATCGGCAGGTCATAAGCCGGGTGCACAGCCACCAGTTGGCCCTGCAGGTGGGTAGACAACTCGGTGATGCACAAGCCATGCTGCGCCAGCACGCCGCGCACTTCGTCGCAGTAGGTGTCGCTGCTGGCGGCCTTTTCCAGGTCAAACAGCTGCGGCGCGGTGGTCGGCATCTGCACGCCTTTGTAGCCCAGCGAGGCGGCCCATTGGGCAATCGATTCGAGCGAGTTGAACGGCGCTGTGTCGCCCACAAATTGCGCGAGAAAGATGCCGGGGCCTTGAATACTCGGGGTGCTGGTCATGGTGGTTCCTTGTGGCACATTAAATGTAATCGATTACATTGGCGCTTCTAA
>JANNEZ010000187.1:0-12283 GCA_031379255.1 Rhodoferax sp.
GAGTCCGGCTTTCAAACGGTCGTAGCTCGCCTTGCCGGTACCGCGCCGGGTGAAGGCGAGGATCTCATGCGGCGTGGCAGCGATCAGCCGCGATGTCGGGCGTCCCGCATCGCGGGCCTCGACGATCTGGCTCGCGACCCAAATGAGGACGTCGGCGTCCCATATGGTCGCCATGCCGTGCTCGGCGGTGGCTTCGACCAGGATCGAGACTTCGCCCATCTGAAAGTCAATCGGGCGCACCCGCTTGGTCTTGGCCAAGCTGAAGAAGGGCCAGGCCATTAGGTCTTGCGCGTCACGGGCAGCGATATCGCTGCCATAGCCGATGAACAGGTCGAGCTGCTGGCTAGAAGCCGGAAAGGCGGAAGAGCGGCGCATGATCAATTCAGCGGCGCACCGGGGCGGTATATCCGTCCATCCGCCTTGCGGGATGCACGGTGCCCTTGCCGGGATCGCTGGTCGAACGGCGCAGGCCCAGTTCAGCCCAGGCGTCGAGATCGGTAAGCGAGTAGACGATCCGCCCGCCGAGCTTTCGATAGACCGGCCCGGTGCCGTAGCAGCGGTGCTTCTCCAGCGTGCGAGCGGAGAGCCCGAGATGCACGGCGGCATCGGGCGTCCGCAGGAAGCGGGCTACGACAGGTGTGGGTCTGGCATCCATGGGCTTGCTCCGCTGGGGTTCGAGCACAGCGGCGGGCTGCCGCTGGTTGCGGAGATCAATGGCGAAGCTCAGGCCTTCGGGGGGAGTGACAGAATGGGGGCTGCGATTATTGTCACCCCCCCCCAACTCCCATTCACACCGCGCCGCGTTAGGTGTGACGCAGGATCTTGCGGTAGCCGCCGTTGACCAGGCGGCGAGCTTCGGCGATCAGGCGCAGCACATGGCGGCGTTCACCCGAACCCTTCCAGTCCTGCCCGGCAAGCGGGCGATGATTTGGCATGACCAAGCCGAATGCGACATCTCGCGTCGATGCGCCGGCATCAAGCGCGTCGCGCAGCGCAAGCAGCTGAGTGAGGTGCGCGCGTTGGTAGCCGGTCGGCATTGCGGACCGGTCGGGCGCGACGCGGCGACCGCGTGTGGCCCGCTGAAAGCGGGTAGCAGCGGCGAGACGTGCCGTGCCGCAGGCATCGCAGTCTATGACCAGGCAACTGCCTTTCCGGGTTGGTGCCGGGCGGAGGCAAAGGCGAAGCCGCGCCGCGCCGTGCGACATGACAAGATGGTGATCGGCATCGACGATGGCTTCAGTCAGGGACTTACAGTCCGGCGGAAGCCCGATCGGTGCGGACGGATCTGGTGTTTCCATGACGACCACGTCGGGAGCCGCGTCCGGTGACCAGAGTGCGGGGCTGGTCCGTGGGTCCGCATCGGGCGCGGTGGGGAAAGCTCAGCCCCCACCGCCCGGCCAGACCCTCCTTTTCCGCTTGTTCGATCCCGGGATGCTCGGCGATGCGCGCCGCGGTCTCGGCAAAGTCCTGCCGGTAGTCAGGATTACGCTGCAAGAACTCCTGCGCAAAATCCGCGTAGTCATGATGTCGATACTGATCGGTGGTCGATGATGACCGCCATGACGAACCACCGGACATAAGACCTCTGCAATTCATCGCCGAGAAGGCCAAGTTTCAAGTCTTTGTTCGGCAAGGATAAGCCGCAAGACACCAAGTTTGCGGGGTATTGTGCGGGTGCCTGTAGTAAAGAAATGCAATCTATTACGAACTTACCCGGACGATTTGTATCAGAATCGCTGTTCTCGCCCCTTTTCAAGCAGATGGCGATAGCCTTGTGCCGTCATCCAGCGCGCGCGTTCGAGATGGCTGTCATGCACGGTGCGCACGCGATCAGGCTCCCGCGTTGCATCGAGGTCAAAGACGATCTGGGCGACTTCGCGCCAATCGGCCCCTTCTTCGGCTGCATCAAGTAACCGTAAATATGTGATAAAATGGCGCTCGTCATAGACCGTGACACGATCATCGGCAGGCGGGCGGTCCTCGAATGGCGGTGTCGTCATGGGCCGAGCCTTCTCTTCGACTCGTTTTGCACTGCAATACCCATAACAGATATTCGCTCCGATATGGTGAGGTTTGCGATTATCCCATTTTCGGCAGGGCGGGGTGCCTGCTCGGGGATAAGCATCAAGGCGCTGATTCCGTTCAGTTTAGCACCTAGAATGAGCAATGCACCCATGCTGTAGAGTATACTCCGTAGCGAAATACTCTGCAATCGCTGCCTTTCGTCTCCATGAGATTACGAGAGGTCCTGGCAAAAAATCTGAAGCGTCTCCGACTGGCGGCCGATCTGTCACAGGAAGATCTGGCCCATCGGGCCGAGATCGACCGCACTTATGTGAGCAGTCTCGAACGCGGCCGCTACAGCGCCACTGTCGATATACTCGAGCGGCTGGCCGCCGTACTTGGCGTCAAGCCCGCCGACCTACTTGCCGATCCGCCCGCCGGTAGTGAAGAATGAACACGGCGAAGCCCCGCCCGGCAGGTGCCGGGCGGGGCGGGCCGGTCGGTCAATCGCCGTTGGGGCGGCGGGCGCGCGACCAGATCAGGTTGTAGCTCTTGCCGTCTTCGTCGTCGAAGAGGTTGGCGAAGATCGGGGCAGTGAAGCTGGGATCGTCGAGCTTGACCGAGAGATAGTCGCGACCTTCGTTCGAGCGCTTGGTCCAGGCAGCGCCGATTTCTGCGCGGCCGACGAAAACCCGGTGGGACGGCGCGTTCTCGTTGCTGGTGTCTTCGGGGACGATGCGGACGTTCTTCTGCTGCACCGACATGGTGACGATCTCGCCCTTGTATTCGTTGCCGGTCTTGGTGAAAGTTCCGATGTTTGCCATGATGGCCTCCTGTCTGTTGGTCGAACCCGCGCCCTTCGCGGCCTCGATGGCTGGTTGAAGGCAGGGGCTTGCGCCCGCTGCACCCAACGGGCCGAAACGGAGTGGAGGACGGCGGTGGGACGGGTTTCTTGCCTCGCGAGGAATGCGCGGCACGCGCAGGGGAAGAAACTTGGCTGTCCGCCGTTGCAGCAAGGGATCAAGCGGCGAAGCCATCCCCTGCCAACCACAGCCATTGCAGAGGCAGCCGGGGGCTCGGGTCACACCTGAACATGGGAGGCCATGGCACTTCCGGACTTACCAGACCGTCGCAACGTTTATGGGCTGATTGAACACACCATTTGGTGCCGCAAACGATCCGTCACCCCCGTACCACGGCAAGTAGAATGCTGACTTCCGCCGGCTTGAACCCGGCTCAGCCAAATCGGGATGTCAGGCTTAAACTCCGACAGGCGATACTCCTCGGCAATACCCGATCCGCAGCTGCCGCCGCGCTCCGACCTTCGTGACCAACAGGCGGCAGGCACAAGCCATGGTCGCAGCTCTGCCCCGTTACGGCTCAGTCTGACCGGGCATGCCCCGCCCCGGCACTGCCGGGCAGGGCTTCCTGAAATGACCCCTATTGGCGAGCAGCTGCCCATTGCGTCCAGGATGCCGTCGCGATCACGGCAGCGCCGATGAGCGAAACCGCAACCTGCCATGAACTGGCTGGCATCATGGCGGCGGCGATCCCGTGGACCGCGTGGTATCCGGCAAGCGCAGCCGGGAGGGCGAAGACGAGCCCGACCGCAGCTCGGGCAAAGTCGGATTTAGCCAGGCCAAGCGCGATCTGCGCGATGGCGATGGTAGCAATCGACGCCGTCACTGCGGCAACGAGCGCGGCAATGATGCCGAAGCCGCTATGGTATGTGGTTGAAGCAGCGGCAAAGGCGACCAACAGCGGCAGGGCGTAGATCGAAAGTCGAAAAAGAAGCGCGCAGCACAGAAAAACTGCGACGATTATCAGGGCAAGGCCGATCAGCATGGCGTCCTCCTTGAAGACAAGGGTAAGGGACGCGCTCTCCACCACCACCACAGCGCAATGTGTCTAGACGATATAGCAGAAATGGCGATTGACCGGAATACCCGATGGGCATCCGGCCAAGTCGCCATCAGCGTATTGGCGCGGTCAGGGATTGAACGGGTCATATTCGCGAACGATGCTGTCGGCATCGCCATCGAATTCGGACGTGGGAACGGCGCCGTATCCGTTACCGGCGTGAAACAGGGTGACGCAGACCATCAGGGTGCGGGCGAGGCTCCAGGCGTGACGCTGTGCGATGGTGAGTGACATGTTCGAGCTCCTGTCTCGGAGCAGGGACCATCCCCGCTCGACAGGCCCCGGACAGACGGCGCAAAGCCGCAATCACCACGGAGGCGCAGACGCAGTGGCCGCACGCGCAGCGTAGCGGACCCTTCACGGGTTGATTGAAGGAGGCTTTGGGTCGGCCAACGGATGGGCCTCAAAGAGCGGGGTGGTCGACACATCGAAAATTGACCTCGACATGATTGACTTGACGCATGACGTACTGCTGGCCGAAGATCATCTTTTGCGTCGCAGTACATGGGCGATGCGCGTCACATTGGCAAAATTCAGTAAGACAGTCCGGTATTTGAGTTGCTCTAAATGTCTTGATTCTCAACAATGTGGCTGCGGTTTTATCAGAAGGGGGTGACGAATGAATTTAAGTAATCAATTCGACGCTTCTGGTTCGTTGGCTGGATACATTTACCAATGTCGGTTGGCTCTTTTGCTTGGGCTTCAAGCAGTCAAGAAGAAGCCGAACGGCCAAATTTCAATCGAGAAATTTGATGACATCGCATTCGACAATGACGATCACGCTGAATGCCTGATTCAGGCGAAGCACCATATCGCCGCCAAGGAGCTTACGGATTCCAGCGTTGATGTCTGGAAGACGCTGCGTATTTGGATCGAAGATTTCAAGTCTGGCGTTATCACCAATGCTGACACGCGGCGCTTATTGATCACTACGGCGGTTGCTGCCTATGGATCGGCAGTCTCAAAGCTTCGTCCTGAAACCAGCGTGGCAGATCGTGAGGCAGCTCGTAGCGCATTGCGGGCGATTGCAACCTCATCGATCAATCAGACGACGAAGATCGGACGTGATTTATTTTTGAGCCTCACTGACAATGAAGCAGACCTGTTTCTGGCAACCATTCAAGTGTTGGACGCTGCTCCCAACCTGCCAGACGTGCTTGACGACATCGAGGGTGAATTGCGAATTTTGGCACCAAGCCATTCGGACAAGGTCACCGAAATGCTCGAAGGCTGGTGGCTCAAAGTCGTCGCAAAAAGATTGGCCGGCCAGGAGTCAATGCAGATCCCGCTACAGGACATACTCAGGAAAGCCCATGAGATTGGTGGTCTGTACCGCCCTGACGGATTGCCGGTAAGTTCTCCTGACGAGCTGGGAGACAAGCCCTACGATCCGAAAGACGAAGCCGAAGTCTATGTGAAGCAGATGCGCTTGGTTCAGTTACCGACAGCAGCGATCCAACGCGGCATTCGAGACTTCTATCGCGCGACGGCGCAGCGATCAAAGTGGGCACGCGAAGGACTTCTCCTAGATGGTGAGGCTGCGCGGTATGATACGAAACTGCAAGATCAATGGGAGCGGCGCTTCGAGGCTGATTGCACCGAAGCTGGCGACGCAGATGACAACGGCAAATGTAAAGTTGGTCGCAACATCTATAATTGGGCAAACCAGCAGCAGGTCGGCTTTCGTAATGTCGTGGAAGGCTGGATAACAGCGGGTTCATTTCAAGGTCTGTCCGATCGGCTGAAAGTTGGATGGCACCCACATTTCACTGATCACCTCGGCAAAGGAGGTGATGATGGCGAGTCTTGAAAAATGGCAAGATCGACCGATTGAAGAGGCCAACCTCTTCAATCCCGCATTTCTATGTGCGTTGATTCACGAATTTCTGAAAGACTATGTGAAGGCGCAAGCAGGTGGAGCGCCCATGACCGTCGTGGTGATCGCGATGACGACAACGCTGCATCGCGCCAGCAGAGAACGACTGCCAAATAGAACGGTTACGCCGCTCTATGCGTGGCTACAGGACAACGAAGATCTGTTGATCGGATTTGCAAGCCGCGCAAAAAACATCGTGCCATATGTCAAGGAAGCTATCTTGTTTGGCATGGCAACGGAAACGCTTGCGGCGGGAGATGGTCACAATCTCTTGCAGGGCGCGCAGAAAGCCACATTTCCAAAATCATTCACCGACACGACGACGGCGGAAATGAAGTCGATTATCGACCGGGCCAAATTCATGGGTAGGTGGTTATCGAATTCTGGATCGGAAATCTCGGTCGCAGCTGCTTGGGGGATTAAGCCGTGAGCTTTACGATTTGCGCAATCGTCATCTACAGTCACACCGGAGCGCAGCGCATTGTCCCGTTTAACCCGCATAGCCTCAATATCATCACTGGTAAGTCGAAGACGGGCAAGTCGGCGATCATCGACATCGTAGATTACTGCTTGGGCCGAGGCAGCTTCAATGTTGCGGAAGGCGCGATCCGGAAGAAGGTTGCGTGGTTCGGGCTGCACATTGCCAAAGGCAGCGATGACGTTTTTATCGCACGAGACAACCCAGGACCAGGTGTGAGTACGGGCTCGAAGGTCTATTTCCAGCGAGGTGACATTGAGGCCTATCCGTCGTTGGAGACGATCAGCAAAAATACGACGGAGACCAGTCTCAAGGAATTTGTCACCCGTTTTGCAGGGATCGATGAAAACGAACATCGCCCGCAATGGGGTACCCGAAAACCACTCGAAGCAAACATCTCACACGCATTGCTGCTGTGCTTTCAAAAGCAAAATACCATCGCGAGCCAGGATCAGCTCTTTCATCGGATGAATGAGGATTACCTCCCCCAGAGCCTCAAAGATACATTACCCTACTTTCTCGGCGCAGTGGATGAGAGCCATTTTTTGCTCTTGGCGGAGCTGGATGAACTTCAACGTCGTCTCAAGACGCTCGAAGCTACTGAGGCCAAGCAGTTACAATCTGTCGAGGTCAGTCGATCAAGGGTGACGCGCGTTCTAAATGAGGGAAAAAAAGTCGGACTGGTGGGGCAAGACTATCAGGCGGTCGATGACACGGTTTTCTCCTATCTAGCAACCGTCGCTGAATATCCCATGGATGAAGCGGATCTAATCCCCGATTTCGGCGAGACGATCGAACGCCTGCGTGGTGAACAAGCGACTCTCCAAAATCGACTTGGCGATCTGAATCAAGACATCCGCGCAGCCAAGTCGTTTCTCTCCGATCAGTCGGACTTTTCACGAGAAGCAACGGAACAGCGAGCGCGCCTGAGAAGTATTGAGTTGTTCAAGACAGAAGTTTCCGCCCCGCAACAATGTCCATTTTGCGAGTCTGAACTCAAAACTCCGATTCCAACGGTGGGCGAAGTCAGCCAATCGCTGCGTGACGTCAGCGATCAGTTGGAAGGGGTTTATCGCGATAGCCCGCATATTCAGGGCCATATCGTGGATCTTGAAACGACCATCGGCCGCGCAGCGGACGATTTGAGGCTGGTGCAGCGTGAGCTCCAAAAGGCCGTGACGGACAATACGGCTGCACAGGCACGGCAGGACCAAATGCTCTCGCGTGGCAAGTTTCTTGGCCGCCTCTCTGAATTCCTAGAATCTGTCTCGCCGCAAGCGGATGACGATGTCGTTGAGGCTCAGATTACTGAGCTGCGCGCGATGATCGCCAGTATCAGGTCACGCATTAACAGCGATGAGACTGAGTCTAAGCTCGAAACAATTTTGAGTTTCATCAGCGATAAAATGACTGAGTATTCGAAGGAACTCGATCTCGAACACAGTGGCAGCTCGCTTCGCCTTGATCTCAAAAAACTAACGGTTGTTGCAAACACGGTGGACGGCCCAATCCCACTTAGCCGGATGGGCAGTGGTGAGAATTGGGTCGGTTATCACGTCCTGAGCCACCTCGCGCTGCATTGGTGGCTACGGATGAAACGGCGTCCCGTTCCTGGCTTCCTGATCTTCGATCAGCCTACCCAAGCGTACTACCCGCCCGACAGCACGGACGGGGGCCTCGACCAAATTGCAAAGGATGCTGATCGGACTGCTGTGCAGGCACTATTCAAACTGATGGCAACCGCTTGCGCCGAGATCCAGCCGGATTTCCAGCTGATCGTTCTGGATCACGCGCATTTGCAAGATGACTGGTTTGAGTCTGCAATTGTCGCGGAATGGCGGGACAACGAGGCATTAGTGCCGTACGAATGGCCAGATGCATGATCGATAAAGAAGTGCGATCACGCTACGCAATCTCCCAAACGGAAATCCCCATCTTGCGCGCTTTGTCGACCAGGTTGGCGTTGATGCCATTTCCGGGGCAGGAAACCACCGCTTTGGGCAGCACTTCAAGCATCTGATCGTTGCGGCGGAACGGTGCTGCCTTCTTGAACCGCACCCAGTTGGGACGAAACGGGACATGTGTGATCTTGCGCGTGCGCGCCCAGAGCGAGGCGATATGTTCGCCGCCGGTGGGATTGCCGCCGTGGAACAGGACCATGTCGGGATATTTGGCGAGAACCTTGTCGAGCGCGGCCCAGATGCGGCTGTGGTCCTGATAAGCGGGACCAGAGGTAAAAGCGATGCGCGTGCCGGTTGGGAGGAGCGGTTCGATTTCCGAACGGCGCTTGGCGGCGAGGAAGTCGCGGCTGTCGATCATGGTGGCGGTCAGGGCGCGATGGTTGACAAGTGATCCGGTGCGCGGTGTCCAGGCCTTGCGGAAATGCGCTTCGAACTGGTCGGCGGCGGCCTCGCGCATGAATTCCATGGCGTTGCGCCGTTCGATCAGGCCAATGCCTTCGCGGATCTGCCGTTCGAGTTCGACCGATTTGACCTCGGAGCCATCCTGCTCGCGCTGGCTGCGCTTCTGGGCGTCCTCGTTGTCGTCGAGCTCGCGCTGGATGCGAAATTCAGCGCGGTGGAAGAGATTGGCGAGTGACCAGCACAGGTCTTCAAGATCGGGCTCGATCCGCGTGTCGATCATCGTGGCAATGAGGGCGTCGAACATGTCGGCGACGGCGCCGGAAGCCATGCATTCGTCGGGTAGAGGCCGTGGATCAGCTTCGTCGGAGAAGGGGCGATAGCCGTAGAGGGCGATTTCATCGAGGAGATGGGCGGTGGGCGAGATTTCGTGGTCGGGTTCGGAGTTGTGCATGATGGTCATGGCGCTGTCCTTGGGGCCTTGGGACCGGGCACCTTGCCCGGCCTTCATGGGCGTCCCTCTGACCGGCTGCGGGGAGGCTGCACCCGCAGGGCCGAAGCGGCAGCGGAGGATGGCGGGCGGGCGGCTATTTTGGTTCGCGATGGAAAGGCGCGTTTACGCGCCGCCGGAAAATAGCCGCATGATCGCCATTGCGGCCTCCCGGCAGCCGGTCTCTCGGACGCCTCGCGAGAAGGCCGGGCTTGACCGGGACACTGGCTCTCGATGGTGCGCGCCACCACAGCCCGATCCTTCGATCCCGTATCGGCTCAGCCAGTGTCGTTGGAGAAGCGTGTCCGATCGTGCTCGCGCAGCAAGAGGCGAACCCGCTGCCCCAGCACCGAAGCGCCATGGTCGCGCAGGTCGTCGTTGAAGTCGCCAAGCTCGGGCATGAGCGACATCAGCTCGATCCCTGCTGCCTGCGCCCGGTCGGTCAGGATGCCAAACGCCGCGTCGCCTGCCGCGTCGCGGTCGCGCGCGACATAGAGGCGCTGGAGGGTTAGCGGTAACATGATGGCGGCAAGATGGGCCGATGAGGTAGCGGCGGCCATTGGCATGGTCGGCAGAATTTCGCGCAATGACAGCATGGTCTCGATGCCTTCACCCGCGATCAAGACATCGTCGGCATGTCCGAATCGGACAGCGTTTCCGAGAATATTGCCCATGGCCCTGCGCGGCGATGCGACGTTGGCCTTCATGATGCCCGACGAGTCGATCCAGGTTCGATGTGTGCCGGTCTGCATGCCGTCATTGTTAGTGACCGCTGCAATCAGCGCCGGGAATGCTCCGGGTGTTCCAGGGGAATCATCCTCGTCCGCCTTGTAGTAACATCGCGGATGAAAGCGCAGGGCTGGCAAGTCGGAAGCCCGCGTGATCCAACGTGAACGAAGGTAGGTGGAGGCCAGCGTACCGTTGAGAGGCTTCGAAGCGGCGAACAGCCGTTTGGCGGCAGTTGGCGACCCTGCTCGTGCAGGTTTGGCGAAAGCTGCGGGGGTGCTGTCATCGCCCGATGCTGATGGCGGCAGACTTAGGAAGCGTTCGGCTTCATCAACGGTATCCGCCAATCGCCCATGCCGTTGGTTGAGCCGGATGAGATCAACGAGATCGCCACGTTCGCCGGTCGCGGCATCGACCCAGTTGCCGATGGCCCCGCGCTCGGTTTCGAACAGGCGGACGTAAAGGCTGCGTCCGGGCGTTCCGGCGACATCGCCCACCATCCAGTAGCGTCCCTCGCGCCTGCCTGCGGGCAGATAGTTGCGGCAAACGGCCTGAGCATTGGCCGCAAGCCGTTCGGAGAGCTCCGCAGCGCGGGTGGAAAACCGCCCCATGTCAGGCAGCCTTCCGGTCGGCGATGCGTACCAATGGATGCCGTTCGAACAGTCGCTCGATCGCTGCCGAACCCGCCACCGCATCGTCGGGGACGAACAGGCGGAGTTTCCAGCTGATGATCTCGGAGAACAGCCCCATGGCCTTCAGCCGGTCCACCGCCGTCGATCCGAACCCGGTGAGTTCGATCCGGTTCACCTGCATCAGCCGCGAACGGCGCAGTTGCTGTCCATCGGCAAGGTCGAGCACGGCATGCCCTTCGCGCAACAGCGCGAGTGCCTGCGGTGGCGACAGGACAGGGGTGTCCTCTTTGCTGGTGGCGCTCGCTGCCCATGCCGAGGACACCCTGCGCCCGACAATGCGGGTGCCATCGGCGGTCTGGAGCCGGTAGACGCGGGTCGATTCCTCGGGGAGCTGCTTCCAGATCGGCAGCAGCAGGCCGGTGACGATGTGCAGTTCGCTCTCTGTGAACTCCGCCACCTGCGCCAGTTCTGCCTGCCAGATGGCAGCGAAAGTCCGCTCGTCCACTTCCTCCCAACTGGTCTCGGCGAGATGGTTCAGACCGAAGTTCAGCTTCTCCATCGGCCGGATCAGGCGGATGCGGCGCTCCACCTCGCCATCGTCGAGCATGACGCTGCGGGCAGGAAGCTGGACCGCCGCGCGCTTGGAGCGGGCGTTGACCAGCAGCCGCGCCCCGGGCTCGCACACCAGGTCGAGCGCCTTGTCCAGCGACAGCGGCTGGTTGCGCTCGCGCATGGCGATGTTGAGCAGGCGGGTCTCAGCCCCAGTTGCCGGGTGGACGTAGATCGGCTCGCTGCTGGTGACGGTGTAGCTGTCCGCGAGCAGCGTCTCCAGCCCGAGATCGTAGCTTCCCGCTGCGATCGCACTCTCGACCTTTGCGCTCAGCAACTGCTCGAACACCGTGAACAGCACATTCTGCATCGCGATGGTGAGCGCCAACAGCCGGTTGAGGAAGGTCGTTATCGGCGGCAGTTCGTCCTTGAGGCAGCCGCTGCCATCGGTCAGCGACAGCCCAGTCATGCTCTCAAAGGTGCCCAGCGAGCAGTGTTCGACCTTGCCCGCGTAGATCAGCACATAGAGCTGGCGCAGTGCATCGCGGGCATAGGGGCTTTCGAGATTGTCCTCCGGCCGGAACAGGCCCTGACCGCCAGTCTGACGCTGCCCGCGCGTGATCGCCCCCAGTGTGTCGAGCCGCCGTGCGATGGTCGAGAGGAAGCGCTTCTCGGCCTGCACATTGGTGGCAACCGGCCGGAACAGCGGCGGCTGCGCTTGATTGGTACGGTTGGTGCGCCCGAGACCCTGAATCGCGGTGTCAGCCTTCCAGCCTGCTTCGAGCAGGTAGTGGTGCCGCAGCCGCTGGTTTCGAGCGCCAAGATCGGCATGATAGCTGCGCCCCGTGCCGCCGGCATCGGAGAAGACAAGGATCTGCTTCCTGTCCTCCATGAAGGCCTGCGCTTCGGCAAGGTTGGCATGGGCAGGCCGGTTCTCGACGGCAAGCCGGTCACCATTCGCATCGATCCGCCGGACGATCCGCCGTGAACGACCGGTGACCTCGGCGACCATGTCGGTCCCGAAGCGCTGCACGATCTGGTCGAGCGCGCCGGGAACTGGCGGCAATGACGCCAGATGCTCCATCAGGTTGTCGCGGCGGCGGACCGCGTCGCGGCTCTCAATCGGCTGGCCGTCGCGGAACACGGGGCGTGACGACAGATTGCCGTCGCCATCGGTAAAGGGCTCATGCAATTGCACCGGGAATGAATGGGCGAGGTAGTCGAGGACATACTCGCGGGGCGTGATGT
>JANNEZ010000202.1:0-1694 GCA_031379255.1 Rhodoferax sp.
ATGCGGGACGACTGG
Organism: Rhodoferax sp.; assembly: GCA_031379255.1. Classification (GTDB taxonomy): domain Bacteria; phylum Pseudomonadota; class Gammaproteobacteria; order Burkholderiales; family Burkholderiaceae_C; genus JANYCG01. Next base: position 16 of record JANNEZ010000202.1, read on the forward strand.
CTCGAATCCGCCCTGCAACTCGATTGTGTTGCCATCGTCTGCAATTTCGCCTTGTGGGACGAGCGCACCGTGCGCGAGGCCAAAAGCGCCGGGTTTCGCGCCTTGAGTTACACCGTGAATGACGAATGGGCAGCCCAACACTTGATCGATTTGGGCACGGACGGCATCATCACCGACCGGGTTGATTTTTTCTCACCGGCGGCGGTGCCGGTCAAATAGGAAAAATTCAGGCCATAAATTGGAATCTGACCCCAATTAATGTCGCCACGGTTTGGTGAGCGCCCACTGGCTGGTCGCCACAAAAAGCACAAGCGCGCCATACGTAGCCATCATGCCATCGCGGCCAAAAATCCACAGGCCCAGGCTGAGAACCGCCAGGCCCACCCCCAAATTGACGGCAAATTGCGCCACGGCCGGCCGTTTCGGCAAGGCTTGCCGGTTCAGCACGGCGTTGAAACCCAGCATCAATACCGCCATGCCGAAGGCCGGCGCAGCGAAATTCAAGGTGTGAAGTAGAAGGTCAAAAGGCCCCATGGCCGCAAATTTTATAATCAGGGGATGGCAGTCTGGACTTTAGGCATCAACCACACCACCGCGCCGCTCGATCTGCGCGGCCGGTTTGCGTTCGCCATCGACCAGATTGGGCCGACGCTCAGGAGCCTTCGCCAGGCGCTCGCCAGTCCGGAAGCGGCGATCATTTCCACCTGCAACCGCACCGAGATTTATTGCGCCGCCGACAACGCGGCAACCGGCGACGCCCTGCAGAAAGCTGTCAACAACACCGTGGATTGGCTGGCCCATTCAGGCGGCGTGTCGCCCGAGATGCTGCGCGCGCACGCCTACACCTTGCAAGACGGCCCTGCCGCGCGGCACGCGTTTCGGGTCGCGAGCGGGCTCGATTCCATGGTTCTGGGCGAGCCGCAGATTCTTGGGCAGATGAAAGACGCCGTGCGCGTAGCCGACGAAGCCGGCGCTTTGGGCAGCACGCTCAACCAGCTCTTCCAGCGCTCGTTTTCGGTGGCCAAGGAAGTGCGGACGTCCACCGAAATCGGCGCCCATTCCATCAGCATGGCGGCCGCTTCGGTGCGCCTTGCCGGTCAACTCTTTGAAGACCTCTCGAAAATCCGCGTGTTGTTTGTCGGCGCGGGCGAAATGATCGAGCTGGCCGCGACCCACTTTGCCGCCAAAAACCCCAAATCCATCGCCATTGCCAACCGCACGCTGGAGCGCGGTGAACAACTCGCCGGCCGCTTTGGCGCTGAAGTGATGCGCCTGGCCGACCTGCCCGACCGTCTGCACGAATTTGACGCGGTGGTCAGCTGCACCGCCAGCACCTTGCCGATCATTGGCCTGGGCGCGGTGGAGCGTGCCGTCAAGCGGCGCAAACACCGTCCGATGTTCATGGTTGACCTGGCGGTGCCGCGCGACATCGAACCCGAAGTGAAAGCCTTGGGCGATGTCTACCTCTATACGGTGGACGACTTGGCCAAAGTTGTGCAGACCGGCCAGGCGAACCGGCAAGCCGCCGTGGCGCAGGCTGAAGTGATCATTGACGCCGGTGTGCAGAGTTTCATGCGCTGGCTGGAGCAACGCCACCCGCAGACTGGCGTGGTGCCCCTGATCCAGCAATTGAATGCGCAGGCCGATGAATGGCGCGCCGCCGAAATTGAACGCGCCCG
>JANNEZ010000212.1:0-5462 GCA_031379255.1 Rhodoferax sp.
AGCCAAGTTCCGGTTAAAAACAAAGGGTTTAACAATGGGGGGCTACATGACAAAAATGCGGTATCGGCTCGCGCTGGACTTGGGGTCAACTTCGCTAGGCTGGGCCATGATTCGACTGGATACCAATGATGCGCCGTGTGCTGTCATCAAAGCTGGGGTTCGAATATTTTCAGACGGCCGCAACCCCAAGGACGGTTCATCTCTCGCGGTGACCCGGCGCGATGCCCGCTCCATGCGCCGTCGGCGTGATCGCCTGCTCAAACGCAAGAGCAGGATGATGAGTTCGCTGGTTGAGCACGATTTTTTCCCGAGCGACGAAGCAAAACGCAAAGCACTGCTCACAGTCAATCCCTACGGACTTCGCGCCAAGGGTTTAGACGAGGCGCTGAAGCCCGAAGAGTTCGCCCGCGCCCTGTTTCACATCAACCAGCGCCGCGGGTTCAAAAGCAACCGAAAAACCGACAAAAAAGACAACGACAGCGGTGCCTTGAAAACCGCCATCAGCAAGTTGCGCGAAGCCATGAAGGTTGAGAACTGCCGATCCGTAGGTGAATGGCTGCATAAGCGCGACCTGGCGGGCTCCACTGTGCGGGCGCGTTACCGGCAGGAGAAAGTGCTGAAGGAGGACGGCAAAACGAAGATCAACAAGAGCTACGACCTCTACATTGATCGGGCGATGATTTCTGACGAGTTCGACGCATTGTGGGCGCAACAGGCAGCGCTCAATCCGGGCTTGTTCACCGAGGTCGCGCGGGCTGACTTGAAAGACGTGTTGCTGCACCAACGCCCCCTCAAGCCAGTCAAACCCGGGCGCTGCACTTTCATGCCTGATGAAGAGCGCGCGCCGCTGGCGCTGCCCAGCACGCAGCGCTTTCGCATATACCAGGAAGTCAACCACCTGAAGATTCTTCGTGAGGGGTTGAAAGAAGTGGAGCTGACTCTCAAGCAGCGTGATGATCTGGTCGCCGCCCTGGAGCAAAACAGCAAACGCAGCTTCACGCAAATCAAGAAATTGCTGGGTGTGGGCGGGGCGGTGCAATTCAATTTTGAAGACCCCAAGCGCCAAGAACTCAAAGGCAATGTCACCAGTGCCATTTTGAGCAGGCCAGAGCATTTTGGTGATGCCTGGTTTGAATTTGATGAAGCGAAGCAGGATGCCATCGTGCTGCAATTGGTCGGTGAGGAAAACGAGGCCAAACTCGTGCGTTGGCTTCAAGAGGAAACGGGCGTTGACGAAGCCAGCGCAGAGGCAATTGCCAACACCGGCCTGCCAGAAGGCTACGGCAGCCTGTGTGCTAAGGCCTTGGTGCGCATCCTGCCTGAGCTGCGGCGCGACGTGGTGACGTATGACAAAGCCGTGCTGGCTGCGGGATTCGAGCACCATAGCCATATCAGCCCAGCCGCTTCTGGCGAAATCCTGATGGAACTGCCCTACTACGGCATTCCTTTGCAACGCCACGTCGGTTTTGGAACCGGCGCGTCCGAAGACCGGGACGAAAAGCGCTACGGAAAAATCGCGAACCCGACGGTTCACATCGGCCTGAATCAAGTCCGGCTAGTCGTCAATGCCCTCATCAAGCGATACGGCCACCCAAGCCAGGTGATTGTGGAATTGGCGCGCGATTTGAAGCAAAGCAAAGACCAGCGGGACGAGGAAAACAAACGCCAAGCGGACAACCAACGGCGCAACCTGCGCATGCGCACGGAAATTGCCAAAGTCTTGAACACCAATCCAGAGCGGGTGAAAGCGGCAGATATTCAGAAAATGATTCTGTGGGAAGAGTTGAGCTTTGACCCGGCGGACCGCCGCTGTCCTTATTCCGGCGAACAGATCAGCGTCACCATGCTGCTGTCTGACCAGGTGGAAATTGAACATATCCTGCCGTTTTCAGAAACGCTGGACGACAGCCTGAACAACAAGACGGTGGCGCTGCGCAAAGCCAACCGTGTCAAAGGCAACCACACGCCGTGGCAAGCCAAAGACGATTTCGCCGCGCAGGGCTGGGCTTATGAGGGCATTTTGAATCGGGCGGAACTGATGCCAAAATTCAAGCGTTATCGCTTTGCTGAAGATGGCATTCAACGCTGGCTGAAGGAAGACAAAGGCTTCCTGGCCCGCGCGCTCAACGACACGCGCCACATGAGCAAGGTTGCGCCTGAGTACTTGAGCCTGATCTGCCCGCAAGACACACGCGCCATCCCTGGGCGCATGACGGCCATGCTGCGCGCCAAGTTCGCGTTGAACGACGTATTGGGTGTCGATGGCCTCAAGAACCGCAATGACCACCGGCACCACGCGGTGGATGCCTGCGTGATTGGCGTCACCGATCAGGGTCTGCTGCAACGCTTCGCGCAGGCCAGCGCCAGCACGCGCGAGAGGCAGCTCAACCGCTTAGTGGAAAACATGCCCTTGCCTTGGGAGAGTTATCGCGAACACGTGAAGCGGGCGATTGACAACATCTGGGTCAGCCACAAGCCGGATCATGGGCACGAAGGGGCGATGCACAACGACACCGCCTATGGCCTGCTCGGCAATGGCCGCGTGAGTGTCCACAAAATGGTGGATGGCAAACGGGAGCGCATTGAAGATAATTTGAAGGTGATTGAGTTCACTTCCGAAAAATCAGTTGCGCGGCATGGCTTGTTGCCCAATGGCGATCCTCGACCATACAAAGGCTACAAGGGTGATAGCAACTACTGCATTGAGATTGTGCGCAATGACAATGGGAAGTGGGAAGGAGAAGTGATTTCCACGTTTGAAGCCTATCAACTTGTGCGGGCGCATGGCGTTGCGCGTTTGCGGCACCCGACCTTAAGTGTGAGTGAAAAGCTACTTGTACTGCGGCTTGTGATCGGAGACTTCCTTCGCGCGGATTTCAAAGGTGAACTGCGCTTAATGACTGTAAAGAAAATTAAGTCGAACGGTGGCATTTTTGTGGCGAAACACAATGAAGCCAATATCCGTCAAAGGGAAGATGAAAAGGACGAATCTCTTGTATATGGATCGTACTCGCCAGGTTCGCTGCAAAAAGCAAATGGGCGATTTGTCACCATCTCCCCCATCGGTGAACTCCGAGACCCCGGATTCAAGCCTTAAAATTTGCAGTCCGTATCCAACTAGATACAATGCAATCGCTAACTGTCCAGCAAACAGCCGAGTTCGTGGAGTGGCTTGACGAGCTCAAAGACAAACGCGCCCAATTGCGGATTGCCGCCCGGTTGCGTTTGGCAGAAGCGGGCAATCTGGGCAACTGGAAGACCATTGACGGCGCGCTGTCTGAAATGAAGATCGATGTAGGTGCGGGCTATCGGCTGTATTTCACGCGGCGGGCCAATGTGCTGATCGTCATGTTGGCCGGGGGTGACAAGTCCAGCCAGTCGCGGGACGTTACCCGCGCAAAGCGCATTTTGAAAGAATTGGAGCAGCCATGACAAAAGCCAAAGCAACACGCAAGCTGGTGCCTTTCGACGCGGCCCGCTATTTGACAGACGATGCCGCTATAGCCGAATACATGAGCGCGGTTTTTGAAATAGGTGACCCCGATCTGCTTTTGCTTGCGCTGTCTGACGTAGCCCGTGCGCGTGGCATGGCGCAGGTAGCCAAAGACTCTGGTCTCGGGCGGGAAAGCCTTTACAAGGCGCTTTCACCGGGGGCCAAACCCCGGTTTGACACGGTTATGAAGGTGATGGCCGCTCTGGGCATACAGATGCAGGCCACGCCGGTTCAGCCCGTCCACTGAGCCTCCAACTTACCCGGAAATCAAAATGATCGGTCGCATCGTAGAAGTGGCCGACGACAACCGCCACCTGCGCATGCACCGCGGGTTCATGGTGGTGCAAGACACGGCGGGTGAACGTAAAGAATTGGGCCAGGTGCCGCTGGACGACATTGCCGCTGTCATTGCCAACGCACACGGCCTCTCTTACACCAACAACCTGCTGGTGGCGCTGGCTGAGCGCGGCGCGCCTTTTGTACTGTGCAACGCCCGCCACAACGCCGTGGGCATGTTGCTGCCGATTGAGGGCAATTTTGAGCAGGCCAAACGCATCGAAGCGCAGATCGCCGCGTCGCAGCCCACCCACAAGCGCCTGTGGGCCGCCGTGGTGCGTTGCAAGCTGGAGCAGCAGGCGGCGGCGCTGGAGGCAACGGGCGCGCCCACCGCGCCTTTGACGGCTCTGGCGGCCAAAGTCAAAAGCGGTGACCCGGAAAACCTGGAGGCGCAAGGCGCACGGCGTTATTGGGGCCTGCTGTTTGGAGACACGTTCCGGCGCGACCAGGATGGCGGCGGTCTGAACGCCATGTTGAACTACGGCTACACCGTGCTGCGTGCCACCACCGCCCGCGCCATCGTGGCCGCAGGCCTGCACACCAGCATTGGCCTGCACCACAGTAACGACACCAATGCCATGCGCCTGGTGGACGACGTGATGGAGCCCTTCCGCCCGATGATCGACTTGAAAGTCTGGCAGCTCAACCGCAACGGCGAGCGCGAGGTGACGCCCGAGACCAAGCGCGCCCTGGTGCGCACTTTGTATGACGACATGCAGACTGACGCGGGTGCCACACCGGTGATGGTATGCATCCAGAAACTCGCTACCTCACTCGCGCAGGTCTACTTGGGCGAGCGCGACAAGCTCGACCTGCCTCTGCCAGGGCTGCCGCTGGCGCTGGCGTCTGCGCTGCAAGATGAATAGCACGCTCAATGACGGGTGCAAGCCATGCTGTCAGGCTACCGGCTGATGTGGGTGGTGGTGATGTTTGATTTGCCAGTGGTCGAGCGGGCCGAACGCAAGGCCGCCACCGAGTTTCGCAACAGCCTCCTGGACATGGGTTTCCAGATGAGCCAGTTCAGCGTGTACATGCGTTTTTGCACCAGCCAGGCGCAGGTGGACACCTACAATAAACGGGTCGAAACTGCGCTGCCCGAAGGGGGCAAAGTCAATGTGCTGCAATTCACCGACAAGCAGTACGAACGCATCATCAGTTTTCACGGAAAAGCCAAACAAGCGCCGAATAAAACGCCCGACCAATTCGATCTTTTCTGATAATGAACCCGATTTTCCAGCCCCAAAAAGCGGAAAACCCCTTGACGAATCAAGGGGTTACCGCAGCGCTAGTCTAGACGATTGGGATATGCGCTCTGGCCGGAACAATGACCCCGAGCGCGTGGGCAAAGCTGCCAGTCTAGACGATTGGGATATGCGCTCTGGCCGGAACACCCGCCGCCCGCGCGTGAAGTAATGCCGCAGTCTAGACGATTGGGATATGCGCTCTGGCCGGAACCCATTTGGGAAATGACCGGTTTCCATGATGGCTTGCGCCACTGGGCCCCCGCCCATTTCCAAAATGGGCGCGCCAGGGCGCGTTTGTCTTTCAAGTGGTTTAATTCACACTGCGGGGTCTTTGTTCCGGCCAGAGCGCATTTCCCAATCGTCTAGACTAGCGCTGCGGTAACCCCTTG
>JANNEZ010000216.1:0-7491 GCA_031379255.1 Rhodoferax sp.
GCAATGAGTCAAAGTTACGGAGCAGTTGGGTTTTCAATCCTTGAACGCCTTATTTTTTCTTAATCTACTGGAGATTTTCATATGTTTACCGTTGACCAAATTGCCGCCGCTCAAAAAGCCAATGTCGAAACCCTGTTTGGCCTGACCGCCAAGGCTTTCGAAGGCGTGGAAAAAATCGTCGAACTCAACCTGACGGCTTCCAAAGCCGCCTTGTCTGAAGCCACCGACACCGCCAAGTCGATCCTGTCCGTCAAAGACGCGCAAGAGCTGTTGGCCCTGCAAGCCGGCCTGTTCCAGCCTTTGGCTGAGAAGACCGCTGCTTACAGCCGTCACCTGTATGACATCGCTTCCTCTTCGTCTGCCGACTTCAGCAAAGCTGTTGAAGCCCAGGCTGCCGCTGCCCAGAAGAAATTCGCTGACGTGGTTGACACCGCTGCCAAGAACGCGCCCGCCGGTTCCGAGACCGCCGTTGCCGTGTTCAAGTCGGCTGTTTCCGCCGCCAACAACGCGCTGGAATCGGTGCAGAAGGCTGTGAAACAAGCTACCGAAGTGGCCGAAGCCAACTTCAACACTGTGGCTGCCAACGCCGTGAACGCTTCCAAAACTGTCAGCAAAAAGCGTTAATTGACCCAGCAGCCGGCTGGCTTTGAGCCAGCCGGCTGCAACGCTGTCACACAAGGGATTGGGAGCCTTGAAACGTCAAAAATCGTTTCAAATCGAGAATTAGTTGGGGAACTGCACAAAATGGAGTGAAGACTCTAGGCAGATTCTGGCGCAGGAGGGAAAACCCTGAGATACTTGCCAACAGTGAATTCGGGATCGTCAAATTTCTGAAACTTTTTCAGTAACTTGCGTCTCTACTGGTTGTCTCCTCGGGTCCTTTCGAAACCTCAAGGTTCAGGGATCCCTTAACAGGGCTGGTCGCAAGACCAGCCCTTTTTTTTTGCCCGCCCAACCTGCCGCAATCAATTCACCAGGAATTTGACGATCCGGGGCAAGGACAGCCGCTTGTCGACCTGCATCACAAAATTGCAATCGACCTCCCGCGTGCAAAAAGCCATGTCTTTTTCATTGAACTCGGGCTGCGCCGGGTCAAAAAACTTGCCCGCAGCCTGCGCGGCGGTGATGCGCTGTCGCACGGCGTCAACGCCCACCTGCCGGTCACCCAGCAACTGGCTTTGGATGAAGTGCGCGCATGCCAGGTCGTCGTCGCCGCTGGGGTGCGTGGCCACCACGTTCACCCGGCAACGGGGCCGGCCCTGGGCCACTTGCCGCGCGTAGCGCGCCGTTTTGCGGGCGTTGGAGAACCCCGTCACGAGAATCAGCTCGGCATCGAGCGCCAGCAAGGTGCCTTTGACGCCATTGGTCGTTTTTTGCACCAGCGACCGGTTGTTGACGTCTGCCAGGGAAAACGTGTGCGGCGAGTTGTCCAGGTCAAAACCCGCGATCGGCAGACCGGCGACTTCGCCTGCCAGCAGATAGGCAGGGTTTTGGGTTTTGAGCGCAAAGGCTTCTTCCACGGTGTTGACCAGAAAAATCTCGCGCGCGCCCCGCATGAAGGCCAAATGGCTGACTGTGAAGGCCCGGATGACGTCAATGACGATGTTGATCTCGGCGGGCGGGTACCGCCCCGCTGTGCCCTGAATGATGTGCAGGTCCAAATCGCCCATGCAAGGTGTCGCAGCCTGCCTTGCGAAAGGTTTGCGCCTAGCGGGCTGGCCGCGCGCGCCGGGCGCGGTCGGTCATGGAGCCGGTGGCGCCGCGCCGGTCGGGCTGGTCAAAACGCTCGCGGTTGTCCACCAGTGTGGCGAAATTGCTGCCGCTTTGGTTGTACAGGTTGAAGGTGTCTGAACGAATGCCCAGGCGCAGGGTTTCGAGGCCAACCACGTCGCCAAACGCGATGTTGGCCAGGTTCACATTCGGGCCAATCGACGAAATCAGGCTGGTCTGCAGCATCTTGTTGGGCGCTTCCCAAAGCGCGTCTGCCGCGCGGAAACGCGATTTGGTGATGCTCAGCACCAGATCAGGCCGCAAATTGCCGTCGGCGTCGCAAATGCCGCTCTTGCCGGATTCGCGTGACTCCAGAATGACTTTGGAGGCGCCAGCGGCCAGATCGCTGTGGATTTCGTCGATCCAGCGCGAAATCGGCATGTTGTTGGCTTCGTCGATGTCTTTCTTGCCCACCTCGCTGAACACGACGAAGTCTTTCGCGAAGTCGGCGATGTGTTTGGCCTTGTCGTTGCTGGAAATGGTCAAGGTGCCGTCAGACACCTCCATGAACTTGCAGTCGAAATTCTTCAGAAAGCTGTGGAAGGCGTCGAGCTTGTTCTGCGACAGCGCTTTTTCAAACAGCGTTCCGCCAAAATAATATTCGACGTTGTTGTCCACCAGGCACTGGATTTTCTTCTCCAGGTCTTTCGTGACAAGACCGGTGCACCAGCCAAATTTCACAAAATCGATCAGCGCCGCGTCGCTCTCGATCACATCGATGAAATATTTGGTGGGCACCCCGTTGTCGATCATCGAGTTGATGCCGTAATTTCTCGGCTTGGCGCTGCGACCGGGGGTATCCAGAAAATTATTTGTCATGGTTGTTGTGGGGTGAAAAAGAACTGCACGGAGGATGCGGGCCGTTTGCGCGGATCAATAACTGCACTCGGGCCGCACGTAACACTTGAACTCCACGACGTTGCCCGACGGGTCAACCGCCATGAAGGTCTGGTGTTCGTGCGCGGTGTCGGGGAAACGCTTGGCCGGCGGCACCAGCAGCTTGATGCCCAGTTGCCGCACATGCGCGGCCATGCGGGTGAAATCGTCCATCTTGAGAAACGTGAGCCCGAAGTGTTGCGGGTAGGCGCGCGGGTTTTTCACAATCGCCCGCTTCTCCAGGTGGCACACCAGCTGCAACACGCCGCCAAAACTGAAGGTGACGCGGTCGTCAAGAATGCGCACGGGTTGCGCCCCGAGCACCTCTGCATACCAGCGCGCGGCCTCCTCCACATTGTTGCAGCCCACAGCAACGTGGGCGATGCAACCACCCGAGAAGATCTGGGTGTTGTCGAGCAGGCCTGCTGCTGGAATGATCTCGGGAACGATCGTGGTCATGGGTGTGATCTGGTCAGGGAAATTCGCAAACCGGGCGTGCGCCCCGCAGCGGGCTCACGAAGAAGAACGGCAATTCAAATTTACCACAGCGTTGTGGATTTATTCGGCCTTGATCCCGTTGGTCTTGATCACCTGGCCCCAGCGCGGGTAGTCTTTCTTCATCACCTCGCTGAGTTCATCGGGTGTGGACGAGGTGGCCACCAGCCCGGCCTTGCCCAGCGCGTCGCGGATTTCGGGCAGCTTCAGGATGGCGCTGATCTCGGTGTTGAGGCGGCTCACCACCGGCGCCGGCGTTTTGGCGGGGGCCATGAAGGCGTACCACATGTCGACTTCGACACCCTTCTGCCCCAGCTCTTCAAGCGTGGCTACACCAGCGGCGACCGGATGGCGTTTGGCGCTGCCCACCGCCAACGCGTTCAGGCGCCCTGCCGTCACGAAACCCTGGGCGATGTGCACCGGCAAAAAGCCGACGTTGACTTCGCCCGAGAGCAAATCCTGCGTGTACCCCGCCGTGCCGCGGTAAGGCACGTGCAGCATGAAGACCTTGGCGAGGTTTTTGAAGAGCTCCATCGCCATGTGGTGCGGCGTGCCGATGCCGGGCGAACCGTAGGCGATGGATCCCGGGCGCGCGCGCGCCTGGGTGAGCAAATCCTGCACGCTCTTGATGTTGGTTTTCGGATTCGCCACCAGCATCAAGGTGCCATAGGCGGCCATCGATACCGGCGCGAAGTCTTTCAAGGGGTCGAACGGCACGTTGGGGTAAAGCTGTGACGCCATCAACATGGTGTTGGCGCCCACCAGCAGCGTGTAGCCGTCGGCATTGCCCTTGGCAACCTGGTCGGTGCCAATGTTGCCACTCGCGCCGGGCACGTTTTGCACCACCACACTTTGGCCAAGCCGCTCGGCCAGGCGCGGCGCCACCGCGCGGGCGATGGTGTCCATGCCCGTTCCCGCCGTGAAAGGAACCACCAGTTTCACCCCTTGCGACGGGTAGTTTTGCGCCATCGCCAGCGGCGCGAAAAGCAGCGCCGCGAGCAGACCCACACACCGGGAGATCAATTGGGATGCGAGCGTCATGGGGTTTCCTGAAAGTCAAAAACGAGGGGGTGCGTTTCAATGCGGACGCCTGATTTTCGCCTGCATTCGGGCGGGTTTGAATTTTGTCAAAAATTAACATGGGTGTTAATTATTTTCAGATTTTTCTGAAATTTGCAATTTTTTGAACTTTTTTGGCATTTAAGTCACGTATTACATATAAAGTATGCTATTTATATTATAGCAACTTTACATTTTGGAATTTGAGTTCAGGAAACAGCTTGCGCGGTCGAAAACGATGCGTCCCGCGCGGCGGCCGGGCCCAGCTATTAGGCTAATGAATTAGAAATTGAATGAGAGACGCGACGCCAGTGCGGATCAAGCTTCAGCAGCACCTCATTGCGCGTCGTTGCAAACAGGCCTAAAGTAGGGTCGGTTCGACCAAAACCACGCGATATTTCCTGTGCCATTCCTAGACAACGAGGAGTAAATCATGAATTTCTGCTTGAAAAAAAAAGCGGCGGCTTCTCTGGCAGCAGGTTTGTTGCTCACCAGCGCTCAACTGATGGCCCAGCAGGCGCCGCTTCAAGGCGTGCCGGAGAAATTGGGCACGGTTGACTTCCCGGTTTCCTGCAAAGCTGACGCACAGCGCCACTTTTCCCGTGGCATCGCGCTGTACCACTCTTACCATTGGGTGGAATCGGCGAAATCCTTCAACGCGGCAGCGCAGGCTGAACCCACCTGTGCCATGGCGTATTGGGGGTTGAGCCTGATCGCGATGGACAACACTTTTCTTTGGCCCTTGACCGGCAAAGCGCTGGTCGAAGGCATGGCCCAGGTCGAAAAAGCCAAGGCAGCGGGGCCGGCCACGCAACGTGAGCGCGACTACGTGGCCGCCGCCGAAGCCTTTTTCAAGGATGCAGAAAAAATTCCGGCGCGCACCCGCCAGCTGCAATACGAGTTGTCGCTGGAGAAAATGACACGCGATCATCCCAAAGACATTGAGGCCAAAATTTTCCATGCCATGGTGATTTCGGCGAATTTTGATCCCAACGACAAATCCTATGTCAATCAGTTCAAAGCGGCCGATATTCTTGAAAGTGTCCAGAAGAACTATCCCGACCACCCCGGAGCGGTGCATTACCTGATTCACACTTACGACTACCCGCCCCTGGCCCAGCGCGGATTGCCAGCCGCGCTGCGATACCGCGATGTAGCGCCAGCAGCGCCGCATGCCCTGCACATGCCTTCCCATATATTCACCCGCTTGGGACACTGGCAAGACTCTGTAGCATCCAACCAAGCGGTTCTCAGATCAACCAAGGGAACCCGGTCGGTTCTGCATTCCATGGACTACATGGCCTACGCCTGGCTGCAGACTGGGCAAGACGCCAACGCGCAAAATCTGGTTCGGGACATTCTGGCGATGCCCAAAATTGAAGATGTTTCCCTGGCAACCGCTTATGCGTTGGCTGCCATTCCGGCCCGCTTGCTGGTTGAACGCGGTCGCTGGGCGGAAGCCGCGCAGTTGAAAGCGTTTCCGGACGATCTGGACTACTCCTGGCCGTCATTCCCGCACGCCAGCGCGGTTCGGGTGTATTCACGGGGCCTTGGCGCCGCGCGCAACGGTTCTGCCGTGGCGGCCAGGCAGGAGGCTGCTCAACTGGCGAAACTCAAGCAGGACATGGTTGCCGCGAAACTCTTCTATTGGGCTGAGCAGACCGACATCCAACTGAAGGCGGTCGAGGCCTGGGCATTGCGGGCTGACGGCAAAAATTCGGCGGGCCTTGAAATGATGAAAGATGCCGCAGACCACGAAGACCGCACGGAAAAGAACGTGGTCACCCCCGGCCCTATCAAACCAGCGCGTGAGCTGTTTGCGGAAATGCTGATGGAAGTCGGTCAGCCCGCACAGGCCTTGGCCGAGTTCGAAGGGGTGTTGAAAAAGGAGCCCAACCGTTTGGGCGCGACGGTGGGCGCAGCCCGGGCAGCCGACGCAACCGGTGACCGCGCCAAAGCCCGCGCGCATTACACGTCTGTCGCCAAACTGCTGAGTGCCGCCGATGCCGGCCGGCCCGAGCTCAAAATCGCAACCGACTATTTGGCCCGACCCTGAAGGTTGATGCCCTGGGAGTTTGAAGTTGGCAGGCGCCGCCGCTGAAGGCCAAGGCAGTTGCAAACACCGGCTTCAATCGGCTGCCTGACGCGTTACGGCTTCCTGGTGTGAGCGCAGTTGCCGCTCTGCCGAGTCCGCCCGCCCCACCCCAAGGCCGTCAAGGCTTGGGGGTCATCCAATTATTGTGTACTAGTGTGTAATTTTACGGTACCATCCAAGCATGAAAAGCGGCGAAATCATCAAGCGCTTGAAGGCTGATGGCTGGCAATTGGTGCACGTTGTGGGCTCACACCACCAGTTCAAGCATCCCACCAAGCCAGGAAAGGTCACTGTGCCGCACCCGAAAAAGGATTTGCCCCTGCCCACGCTCAACAGCATCTTGAAACAGGCTGGCTTGCGTGCCAAGTAACACTTGACTTGAGGAACCTGCACCATGCTTTACCCCGTTTATGTCCACATGGGCGACGCCAGGCACTCGCACGGTGTGACCTTTCCGGACTTCCCCGGCTGCTTCTCAGCCGCCGACGACTGGAGCGATTTGCCCGCCGCCATTCAGGAAGCTGTAGAAGCGCATTTCCATGGCGAGCCAGACGCCGTGCCGCCCCCAACGCCGCTGGAGAAGCTGTCTGCCAGCCCGCAATACCAAGGGGGCGTCTGGCTGCTGGCCGAAGTGGATTTGACGCGCATCGACACCCGGCCCGTTCGGCTGAATGTCAGCCTGCCTTCGAACCTGGTGCAGCGAATCGACAACTGGGCCAGCGAGCACCATCTGACCCGATCCGGCTTCCTGGCCAAAGCCGCCGTCGCTGCCATGCAGGAACAGGCCTGAATCTAAAAGCTACATTCGCCGCTCTGCTGGGTCCGCCTGCCCCACCCCAACGCCTCCAGGGCGCAGGTGTAGCGGGCCCTTCGGGCAACCATCTGCAGTACGCGGTCTCCGGGCCGGCGCGCAAACTCACTGCGCTTTGCTGCGTTCAAACAGTGCGCGCCTGAGTCGTCTCGCTGCGCGAGACCCTCACCCAGAGCCTTTGCGTGCTTCGAGGCCGCAACACATGCGCCCTGGCGGCCTTGGGGTGGGGCAGGCTTTGTTTTAACGTAGAAGTCAGCGGCGCCGGCACGGCGTCCGCTGGACTGCCGGGTTGGGCAGCGGGTCAAACAAGCGTCGCCTCCATAAGCCCTCGAAGACCAAAAAACGCCATCTTGGCGAGATTCTGGTTGTCACGGACGCTTGGGTC
>JANNEZ010000235.1:0-12653 GCA_031379255.1 Rhodoferax sp.
CCATCACCGATTCCGGCGGCAAAAACTTTGACGAGATCAGCATCGACACCTGGGACCAGGTGATGGCCGTCAACGTGCGCGGCACCTGGCTGGCCTCTGTGGCCGCCCGGCCTTTTTTGACGGCCAGTGGCAGCGGGCGCATTGTGAATCTGGCCTCCGACACCGCCCTGTGGGGCGCGCCGAAACTGATGGCTTATGTGGCCAGCAAGGGCGCTATTTTGGCCATGACGCGCAGCCTCGTGCGCGAGCTGGGCGCGGACAACATCACCGTCAACGCCATTGCGCCCGGACTGACTGAAGTCGAAGCTACCGAGTATGTGCCGCAGGCCCGGCACGAGCACTACCGCGCGGGCCGCGCCATACCGCGTGCGCAGGTGCCCGCCGACGTGAATGCCGCCGTCTTGTTTTTGTTGACCCGCGCCAGCGGCTTTGTGACTGGACAGGTCTTGCCGGTCAACGGCGGCTTTGTCATGCATTGAAGGAGATTGACCATGAGCACCCCCCAACACCAAACGGCTGCAGCCAACGAGGCGCAGTTCAACGAGCGCGGCCTGCAAAACGCGCTGATCCCGCCTGAGGCCGACATCCAGCGTGCCATGATGCAGCCCCGAGGCAGCAGCTTTGCCGCCTGGATGGACAGCCGGGTCGCCCGTTTCGCCACCCGGCGTTATGACTGGGACGCCTTGAAGTTCCAGGCCGATTACGACCCCAAATACCGCCGCGCCCAGATGCGGTACATGGGAACGGGCGGCACCGGGGTGGCCACCGACAGCAACACCATCGCTGCGTCACATTTCACGTTTTCAACCATGGTCATTCCGGCCGGCCATGAAGGCCCCTCGCACATCCACTACGACGTTGAAGAGGTGTTTTTCATGTTGCGCGGCTCGATGAAAGTCATCTGCGAAAAAGACGGCCAGCGTTGGGAGTCGGTGCTCAAGGAGCGTGATTTCATCTCCGTGCCGCCCGGCGTTTACCGGGAAGAGATCAACATCGGCGACGAAGACGCGCTGATGTGTGTGATGCTGGGCTCGCCCCAGCCGATCACGCCGGTATACCCGCCCGACAGCCCGCTGGCCAAAATCAAACGCGAGATGCTGCAGCGGTAAATGGTGATGGCGATGGCGATGGCAATGGCAATGGCAATGGAAATGCTCCAGGCCCGTGATCTTCCTGCCCTGCTGCAGCGCTTTCCTGCGCGAACCGCAGCCGTGGGCGGGGGGCAGATGCAGTTTAGGCAGTCAGGCAACACCGCGATTGCGCCGACACACGTGTTGCTGCATGGCATTGGCTCGGGTTCCGCCAGCTGGGTGGAGCAATTGCAGGCGGCGCAAGGGTCGCCCAAGCGCCATGTGGTGGCCTGGGACGCGCCCGGTTACGGTGAGAGCAGCCCTTTGCCCGACGATGCGCCACCCGCCGCCCCGTCCGCCGCCGATTACGCTGGGCGGATGTGGCAGTGGCTGGACGCGATGGGCCACGGACCAGCTGCGCCGCCCATCACACTGGTGGGACATTCATTGGGTTGCCTGATCGCCGCCAGCGCCGCCCGCGCAGCGCCCGGGCGGATCCGTCAGCTGGTGTTGTTGGCGCCCGCGCAAGGGTACGCGCGGGCCAGCGCGCCTGAGCGCCAGAAGAAATTGCAGGATCGCCTGGAAGCCCTGGCGACTCTCGGCCCGCAAGGCATGGCACAAAAACGCGCCAGCGCGATGGTGTCGCCACACGCCAGCGCGGAGCTGGTCCGGTTTGTGCAGGGTGTGATGGCCGAGGTCCACCCGAACGGATACAGCCAGGCGGCGCGCCTCCTGTCGGGCGGCGACCTGCTGGCTGATCTGGCCCGGGTGACTTGCCCTGTTCAGGTGGCCAGTGGCAGCGAAGACGGCATTACGCCACTGGCGGGTTGCCAGTCGGTGGCTCAAAGCGTCAACGCGCCCTTCACGCATTTGGGGGCTGTAGGGCATGTGTGCGCGCTCGAAGCGCCCGATGCTGTCTCGCGGCTCATGGGTCTTCTGGAGCGTGCTGCGCGATGACAGCCGCGACCCCAGAGCGTTACACGGTGCCGGGTTTGCAACGGGGGCTGCAACTGCTGGCCCTGTTCCGCAAGGACACGCGTGAGCTCACGGGCGCGGAGCTGGCGCGTCGCATGGATGTGCCCCGCGCATCGGTTTTTCGCCTGTTGCAGACGCTGGAGCAGATGGGGTTCGTGGAGCGTGTCAGCGAAAGTGGCCGCTACCGATTGGGTATCGCCGTGTTGCGCCTTGGTTTTGAATTTCTCGCGTCGATGGATCTCACCGAACGGGGCAAGCCGGTGCTGGAGGCGCTCAGCCGCGCCACCGGCCTGTCGGCCCATCTGGTGGTGCGCGATGGCGCGGAAGTGGTGTTTGTGGCCAAGTCGGTCGGCAATTCTTCGCTGCAAAGCAGTGTGCATGTCGGCGCTCGCCTGCCAGCCCACGCCACTGCGCTGGGCCGGATTCTGCTGGGTGGACAGACCTTGTCTGCGCTCAAGGAAATTTATACCGGCACGCAGCTTGCCGTCTTCACGGCGCAGACACCGACCACGCTGGCAGCGCTTAAACGCCTGGTTGACCACGATGCGCAGCAGGGTTTTGCTGTCAGCCAGGGTGGTTTCGAGGCTGGCATTTCCACTATTGCAACGCCGGTCTATGACGAACACCTGGCGATTGCCGCCGCGGTCAGTGTGACCGTGCCAGCCAGCCAGATCAACACCGAAACACTGGGGCCACTGGTGGCCTTAGTACGTGAAGCAGCGGCCACCCTGTCGCGGCGCGCCAGCGTGCCCAAGCCCTGCACAGCGCCATTTTTAGCCCACGAAAAAGAATTCGCATGACATCTGCTGAGCCAGACGCGGCCGCCACGTCAACCCGCCCGCGCATCACGGTGGGTGAACTCGCCGTGCGTTTCCTCGAGCAATGCGGCACACGCGCGGCGTTTGGCGTGATCTCCATCCACAACATGCCCATCCTGGATGCCTTCAACTCGCGCCGGGCCGGCCCGCAGGCGATCCGGTTTGTGCCCGCCCGAGGTGAAGCCGGCGCCTGCAATATGGCCGACGCCTATGCACGCGTCAGTGGTCAACTGGGTGTGTGCGTCACCAGCACCGGCACCGGCGCTGGCAATGCGGCCGGGGCGCTTGTCGAGGCCATCACGGCGGGCACGCCGCTCCTGCATTTAACCGGGCAAATTGAATCTGAATTCCTTGACCGCGACTTGGGGTTCATCCATGAAGCGCCCGCGCAGCAGGCGATGTTGCAAGCGGTGGGCAAAGCCGCATTTCGCATCCGCAACGCCGCAAGCGCGCTGGCGACTTTGCGTGAAGCGGTTCGTATTGCGCAAACGCCGCCCTGCGGCCCGGTGAGCGTCGAGATTCCCATCGATGTCCAGGCCAGTTTGGTCGATGTGCCGCAGGACCTGCATTGCCCTGTTCTTGCCCCGTGGCATGCCGGTGCTTCACAGTTGGACGCTTTGGCCGCGCGTTTGAGTGGCGCCAAACGCCCCTTGTTGTGGCTCGGTGGCGGCGCCCGCATGGCTGGCGCAGCGGTGGCGCGTTTTGTGCAAATGGGTTGGGGTGTGGTCACCTCGGTGCAGGGGCGGGGCATCGTGGCAGAAGGGCACCCGGCCAGCCTGGGCTCTTACAACCTGCAAAAGGCGGCCGAAGACCTCTACCAGCAATGCGACGCCATGCTGGTGGTCGGCTCGCGCCTGCGCAGCAATGAAACCCTGCGCTACAAACTCAAACTGCCCAAACCGCTGTACCGGATTGACGCCAACGCGTTGGCGCAGGGCCGTGCTTATCCAAGCGATTATTTTCTCCAGGGCGACGCGCTGGAAACGCTGAGCGCCCTGGCTTCGCGCCTGGGCGGACAGATGGATATCGAGGCCGCCTGGCAAGACCGGGTGCGCGCCGCGAGACAGGCTGCCGCTGCGCAGGTTGATGCATCATTGGGTCCCTACCTCGCGCTGAAAAACGCGCTTCAGGCCCAGGCCGGCGCGGCCATTTGGTGGGTGCGTGACATCACGCTGTCCAACAGCATGTGGGGCAACCGCGCGCCCCTGCTCGACCACCCGCGCGCCGGTGTGCATGCCCTGGGTGGCGGTATTGGCCAGGGCCTGGCGATGGCCATCGGCGTGGCGGTGGCCAACCAGGTGCACAGCCTGGGCCGCAAAACCATTGCGTTGATCGGCGACGGTGGCTTCATGTTGAACGTGGGTGAACTCGCCTGTGCCGCGCAGGAGCGCGCGGATGTGGTGCTGATCGTGATGAATGACGGCGGATACGGCGTCATCAAAAACATCCAGGACGACATTTACGGCAGCCGCCACTGCTACGTGGAATTGCACACGCCCGATTTCTCCCAGCTGTGCGCCTCAATGGGTGTGGCGCATCAGAAGTTGTCGACGGCAGCGCAAACCGGCGAATCGCTGGCAATAGCCTTGCAAACCGAGGGGCCGGTGATGCTGGAGGTGGACATGAAATCCTACGGCCAGTTTGCTGCCAAGTTTGCCGGACCGATCCTGAAAAAAGACTGAACACCCATGTCGCCCGCCACCCCCATTGAAGTCACCTTGATCGGCTTTGGCGCGATTGGCCAGGCGCTGGTGGCACGTTTGGGCACGAGCCTGCAGGCGCGCGTCACCCACGTGGTGGTGCGGGCGTCGCGCTTGGCTGAAACCCAGGCGGTGCTGGACGGATTGCAACAGCCCGCAATGGCCTGGCCAGCGGGCCGCGCGGTCGATCAGGTCCCAGACAACGCCACGCTGGTGCTGGAGTGCGCCGGGCACGCAGCGCTGGCCAGCCACGTCATCCCGGCCTTGCAACGGGGTTGCACCTGCGCGGTGTTGTCCGTCGGCGCGCTGGCCAAGCCCGGTTTGCCCGAGCAGCTCGAAGCGGCGGCCCGCCACGGCAACACCCAGGTGCATTTGCTCAGCGGCGCCATCGGCGGCATTGATGCCTTGAGCGCGGCCCGTTTGGCCGGCCTTGCCGAGGTGACCTACACCGGGCGCAAACCCCCGGCGGCCTGGGCCAAGCAGGGCTCAGGCGACAACCTGCCCGCAAGCCCGGAAGACGGCACTACCGAGACGGTTATTCTGGAAGCCACGGCGCGCGAAGCGGCGCGCCTGTACCCCAAAAACGCCAACGTTGCGGCGACCGTAGCCCTGGCGGGGCTGGGCCTTGATGCGACGCGGGTGCGCCTGATCGCAGACCCTTCTGTGACCGACAACGTGCACGAAATCCACGCCAGAGGAGCCTTTGGCGAAATGAAGTTGGAGGTGCGTGGCAAACCGCTGGCCGACAACCCCAAGACCTCGGCCCTCACGGTGTTGTCGGCCCTGCGGTTTTTAAACAACCGCGCCTGCGCGTTGACCCTCTGAAAGGCATGGGCACGATATGACCGTGGCTCTCCCGACCGCCCTTCAGACCCTGATCGCAGGGCGATGGCGCGACGCCAGCGGGCCGCGCTACAGCACCGAGTACCCGGCCGACGGCAGCGCTGTCGCCACCCTGAACGCCGCCACGGCCGACGATGTGAACGAGGCCGTGCAGGCCGCTGAACTGGCGCGCCGCCAACCCGCCTGGGCCGGGCTGATGCCACACGAACGGGCCGCCATCCTGCACCGCATCGCCAGCGGCATTCGCGCGCGCGCCGAAGAGCTGGCTCAATTGCAGCGCCTGGACAACGGCAAACCGGTGAGTGAAACCCGCGCCCTGGTGGCCAGCGCGGCCGCCACCTTCCAGTTTTTCGCGGCCGCCTGTGAGACTTTTGAAGACGCTGTAACGCCGCAACGCGGGCCGTATCTGTCCATGAGCCTGCACCAGCCGCTGGGTGTGGTCGGCGCCATCACACCGTGGAATTCACCGATTGCCAGTGAAGCGCAGAAGATCGCCCCGGCGCTGGCCGCCGGCTGCGCCGTGGTCGTGAAACCGGCTGAAATCACACCGCGCATGGCGATTGAATTGGCCCGCATCGCCGAGGCGGCGGGCGTGCCGCCGGGCATCCTGAGTGTTTTGCCGGGCAAGGGCTCGCTGGTGGGTGATGCGCTGGTGCGGCATCCACTGGTCAAACGCATTGCCTTCACGGGTGGCACCTCGGTGGGTTTGGGGATTGCGAAACTCGCGGCTGAAAAACTCATGCCGGTGTCGCTCGAACTGGGTGGCAAGTCGCCCACCATCGTCTGTGCCGATGCCGACCTTGGCCACGCCGTGGCCGGCGTCCTGTTTGGCATTTTCAGCTCCACCGGCGAGTCCTGCATCGCCGGTTCGCGCGCGTTTGTGCATGTCAGTGTGTACGAGGCGTTCAAACGCCGCCTGGTGGCCGACGCCTTGGCGTTGCGGGTAGGCGACCCGGCGCTCGACAGGACCCAGATGGGCCCCTTGATCAGCGCCAGCCATCGCGCAGGCATCGAGCGTTATGTGCAATTGGGGCTCGATGAAGGGGGCCAGCTGCTGTGTGGCGGCGCGCGCCTTCCTTCAGACGCCAATGGCGGCCTGTACGGGCGCGGCTATTTCTACCCGCCGACCATTTTTGAAGGCCTGCCCAACACCGCGCGCCTGTGCCGCGAGGAAGTCTTCGGCCCGGTGCTGGCGCTGATTCCCTTCGACAACGAAGCCGATCTGGTCGCCCAGTGCAACGACAACGACTACGGCCTGGCCTGCGGCATCTGGAGCCGCGACTACAAAGCCGCCTTGCGACTGGGCCGCGCCATCAACACCGGCACCGTGTGGGTGAATACTTACAAGCTCTTCTCGATCAGCACGCCCTTTGGCGGCACGATGCAAAGTGGCCTGGGCCGCGAGAAGGGCCGCGCGTCAATTGCTGAATACATGACGCAAAAGAGTTATTACTGGGGCCTCAACGACTCCCCCTTGCCCTGGGCCGGGCCGGAAAAATTGAATTGACGAGCGCACCATGATCCACGACACCACCGGCCAACCCAACGCCATTGAGGACAAGGACGTGCAAATCACTGCCATTGAAGGCATGGACAGGGAAATCACTGCCATTGAAGGCATTGATGCCATCACCTACAGCACCGATGGCACAGAGCAGAACTGGGACGACACGCGCCGGTTTTTTTCCGACTGGGGTTTGACGCCGTGTGGGGACGACGAGCGGCAGCAGGTTTGGGAAACCCAAAACGGCGCCCGCGTGATCGTCAAAAAGCCCGGCGATGCCAGCCTGGCACCGGCGATTGAAGCCGGTGCCACGTTGCGGGAAGTGGTTTGGGGTCTAAATAATTATAAATCTCTGGAAAATATAAAATTTTTGGCAGATAAGTCACGTATTGATTACAAAATTAGCTATAAAAAAAGTGACATTTCAAAGATAAATTGTATTTCAATATCTGATCCACACGGAATGACAATCAAATTCCAGGTGAGCATGAAACGCCCGCTTGACATTCAGGGCGCGCCAACCAACCCGTTTGGCAACCGGCAGCGCATTGATGCGCCGTCCCCCGTGTACGAACGCGCCTTCCCGGTCGAAATTGGCCATGTGGTGCTCTTCAGCGATTGCCTTGGCGAGGCCGAGGCGTTTTATGCGAAGCTGGGTTTCGTGACCTCTGACCGCTACCCCGGGCGCGGCGTTTTCATGCGTTGTGCGCTGGAGGGCGGCCACCACGACCTGTTCCTCTTGCAGGTGCCGGGAAAATCCAAAGGCCTCAACCATGTCGCCTTCACCGTGCGCGACATCCACGAGGTGTTCGGCGGCGGGCTGCACATGAGCCGTTGCGGCTGGAAAACACAACTCGGGCCGGGTCGCCACCCGATCTCCTCCGCCTATTTCTGGTATTTTGAGAACCCGTGCGGCGGCCTGATCGAATACAACGCCGATGAGGACCACCTGACGGGCAACTGGAACCCGCGCGAACTTCAGCCCGGCCCGGAGGTCTTTGCCGAATGGGCGGTTGAAGGCGGTCTGGATGGCCATACGCGGCGCCAGCCGCAGGCAAAGGCCGGTGGCGCGTTTTTGACGGAAAAGAGGTAAACCATGAACTTCAAACGGCGGATGGCCCTGCGGCAACTTGTGGCGACCGGCCTGTGCGCGCTGCTGGCGCTCTCGGTTGTCGCCCCGGTGGCGCCGGCGTATGCCCAGGCCCAGGCTCCAACCCTCGGCAGTGAAAGTTTCAAAATCGTCGCGCCGTTCCCGCCGGGCGGCCCCATCGACACCCTCGCGCGCCTGTTGGCAACCGGCCTGGCCGAGCGTTACAAACAGACCGCCGTGGTTGAAAACCTGCCTGGCGCGGCCGGCAACATCGGCATGGACAAGGTCAAGAAGGCCAAACCCGATGGCCACACGCTGCTGGTGATTCCGGCGGGCAATTTGACCATCAACCCGACCCTGATGCCGAACTTCCCGTTCAACATTGAGCGTGATTTCACGGCGGTGACGATGCTCGCCACCGCGCCCAACGTGTTGGTCGCGCACCCAGCGCTCAACGTCAAAACCGCGCGTGAACTGGTGGCGCTGGCCAAGGCAAAACCCGGAACCTTGTCGTTTGCCTCGCCCGGCGTCGGCAGCGGCCTGCACTTGGCCGGTGAACTTTTCAACAGCCAGGCCGGTGTGGACCTGTTGCACGTGCCCTACAAAGGCACCGGCCCCGCGCTCACCGATGTGCTCGGTGGCACGGTGCCCCTGATGTTCTCCAACCTGCCGGCGGTGATGGGCCACATCAAAAGCGGCAAACTGGTTGCGATTGGCCTCACCGATGCCAGCCGCAGCGCCAGCGCGCCCGACATTCCCACGCTGGCCGAACAGGGCGTCAGCGGCGTGCTTGTGACCTCCTGGTACAGCGTGCTCGCGCCGGGCGGCACACCGCCCGCAGTGGCGGAACAACTGGCCAAAGACGCGGCCGATATTCTGGGCACACCTGTCATTCGCGTCCAATTGGCCGCCCAGTCTTTGAGCGCCGTGGTGATGAAACCGGCGGCGTTTGCCGCCCATATGCGGACCGAAACGGCGCAATGGGCGAAGATCATCAAAGCCAAAAACATCAGCGCTGAATAGAGCGGGCGCCATGGCTCCATCGTCTCCATCACCCATCCCATCGACCGATGCCGGCGAAGGCCTGGTGTTGCTCACCATTTTCCTGAAACACGACCAACGCCATGACCTGGACGCCATCCAGTCCCGGCTCAAGGCGAAAGACTGGTGGAATCGTTTTCCGATCGAGCGCACACGCGTGGTGTCGTGGAACGTGGCCGTGGGTTTTGGGCAGATTGTGGTGGTCGAGACGCCGCCCGGCTTGATCCCGCTCATCAACCTGGAACTCGAGCGCAGCGCCTGGGGGGTGTTCAGCACCGAATGTTTTGTGAGTTATGACTTCCTGCCGGTGCGCGAACGCATCCAGGAGCGGGTGCGGCTGGGCGGCCAGTAGGTCCGGCGCGTGTTGATTGTCTGAAGAGAAAGTTGAGGACACCATGACTACCATTTCCATCCGGGCGCTGCCCCAGCAATACCTGGAGCCCCACCAAGCCCGTACCCGGCCACCGACCAGTTACGAGGATCTGCTGGGCGACGCCATTGAGCGCAGCTTCGCCACCGGCCACTGGGAACTGGACGCGTTGGTGGCGCAGTTGAACAAAACCGGGCCGCTGGGCCCCAACGGCCAGGCCTGGACAGCTGATTCGTTCCAGGCGACGATCAAGACAGTGGGGGTTTGACATGAACGCCAGCTCTGCACCTGAAACCCACGCGGTGGGTACTGCCAGCGACACAGACGCCCTGTTGGAGCGCGGCCTGTACGACCTCTGGTACCCGATCTGCCCCTCGGATTTCATCCGGGAGCGGCCGGTGTCCCTGCGCCGCCTAGGCTGGAAGCTGGCCCTGTGGCGCGATGCGCAAGGCCTGCCCCACGCGCTGGAAGACCATTGCCCGCACCGGGGCGCGCCGCTGTCCATGGGTGTGAACCTGGGCGACCGCCTGGCGTGCCCCTACCACGGCATTGAAGTGCGCTGCGACGGCACGGTGACCAAGGTGCCGGCCAGCCCCGGCTGCACCCTTGAGGGCACCCGCGCCGCGCGCGCCTTTCACGTGCAAGACGCGTTCGGCGCGCTGTGGCTCTACAACAGCCGCCACGCGGTTGACCTGCCGCCGCCGCTCAAGCTGCCGGACGAGCTGGAAAACCCCGAATGGAGCCACTTCCTGTGTTACACCGAGTGGCGGGGCGACTACCGCTACGTGATCGACAACGTGATGGACCCGATGCACGGCACCTTCGTGCACAAACAGTCCCACTCCATGAGTGAAGGCGACATCAGCGCCAAATTCAAGCTGCGCAAAACCCCGCACGGCTTCATGTTCGAGAAGGACGGCCAGCGCGACGTGAACTTCGACTGGACCGAATTCGGCGACACCGGCACGCACTGGCTGCGCCTGGCCATCCCTTACCCCAAGACCGGCGGCCCCGGCGGCAGCTTCGGCATCATCGGCAGCTACACACCGATTGCGCCCAATCTCTCGGCAGTGTTCCACTGGCGCTGCCGCAAGGTCGACGGCTGGGCCCGCGACACCTGGCGCTTCCTCTACCGCAACCGCCTCGAAGCGCGCCACTGGACGGTGCTTGAGCAGGACCGCGTGATGCTGGAGGCGATGGAGCCCGACGCGAACCAGCGTGAACACCTGTACGAGCACGATGTGGGCCTGTCGCGCCTGCGCAAGGTGATGCAGGCGATGGCGCAAAAGCAGCTTGCGGCCACCTGAACGCGTCAAATCGATGCAGGCCGAACGCATTGCCTGCGACGAAGTGCCCGACAACCCGGCGCTCACGTTCACCAACGCCTGGCGCATCGGCAACGACGTCGTGATGTCGGGCATGACGGCGCGGCCCGCCAAGCCCGGCGCCTTGACCCCGGCCAGCGTTTACGAACAAACCACCGTGGTGTTGCAAAAACTCGAAGCGCTGGTCACGGCCGCCGGTGGCCACAAACACAACCTCATCAAGACCGTGGTTTACCTCACCGACATCAACGACCGCGAAGCCGTCGGCCGCGCCCGCAAGGACTTTTTTGGCCCAGAGGGCGTGGGTTGTTACCCCACGTCCACCCTGGTGGCGGTAAGCGCCTTGGTGGCGCCCGAGCTCAAAGTGGAGATCGATGCCTGGGCCCGGTTGGACATAGATTTGCGCAACTCGGCGCAGTAGTCCTTCGCTGGCGCGGGCAAGGTCGGCCATACCGCGTCGAATCCAGTGCCGCTGGCTTGCATGGCCAAATCGCTGGCCGCCAACAAGACCGATTTCGATTGGATCCCCGCACCCAGGTGGCGCGCAACACCCAGCGTGGCATCGGCATGCACGTTGCCGGCAATCAGCAGCACGGTTTGGCCCGGCGCGCCGGCAATGCGGGTTTGGGCGACCTGGGCGACCGCGCGGCCCACGCTGTCGGCCATGGCCACATCGCGCGCAATCTGCACACGCGTCATCGGCACGATCTGGCCCGGCGGCAGCAAGTCGCAATGGCCTTCGCGGATTTTCTGCTTCTGGCGTTGCAAGGTGGCGGCGTCCAGGCGGGTGTCGAGCGTCGCGTTGGCCATCGCATCGCGCATGGCGCCGCGCGGCAAGTTGGCGCCCACTACCGGAATGCCGCGCTGCACGGCAGCCATCACGCTGGGCCCATAGGCCGCCCACGGCCAGGCTTGGTCGTCCCAATGGAGCGCGTTTTTGACCTCGGCTTCGCTGGCCTGCCGGGCCAATGGCGCGGTGGAAGTGCCGCTCACGGCCATTTCAATCACCAGCGCAGCCAGCCGGCCACGGGCGGCGAGGGTTTCCACCACCTCGCGCTGGACGCGCTGGTGATCGGCGTTGTCGTGTTGTTCACCCAGCAGCAGGGTATCGGTGGGCAGCAGGGCCAGCAGGCGGTTGGGGACATCCAGCCCTGGCACCAGCGGCGTGGGGGCGGAGCAAGCCGCCAACCCGAGTGTCAAACCAATTAAGCTACAAAAATAGTAGCAAATTATCCATATAATACGTGACTTGAGTGCCAATATTGTTTCAAAATTGGCAAATCGCAAGGGTTTTGCCGAAAATGTTAATATGGGTGTTAATTACTCAGTGCACGAGTACCGGGTTTTGCGCCAGCTCAGCGTATTGCTCCAGCGTGTCTTCGACTTCTTCCTGGGTCGGCGTTTTGAGTTGCCAGGCGGAAATGTGCTGCTGGAACAGCTCGGCCCAGGAGCCATCGAGGTAAACCTCTTTGCCGGTGCGTTTGTCGACAATCTCGAAACCGTGGCGCGCCATCACCGGCAGCGGCTTGTTTGCCGGCGCGTCGTGGTTGGCCTGCGCGGCGCCCTGGACCGAGGCGGCCTCGACCAGGGCCGCGTTGGCCAGCATGTGGGTCACTGAATAGGTGTCGGAATCGTAGAGCGTGTGCATGGATTGAATTTGATACCTTTCCATAACTATTCAAGGCGGCGGAACAAGCGTAACAGGGTTTTACAGCGAAAAACCATCAGGGTGTCTCGGTGGCACGCCACTGTTGGTCAATAAAGTCACCATTTCGTTCAGAAATTTTGATCCGCACCGGCAAATAACCCAAACTCGGCGCCAGCCACAGCTCGGCGGTCTGGTCGAATTCACGCCGCGCGCCGCGTGAGAGTTTGAGTGTGTCGATGTCGCCACCAGGCAAACTGAGCCTTTCTTCC
>JANNEZ010000236.1:0-7133 GCA_031379255.1 Rhodoferax sp.
ATAACAACCCCTCGCCCGGCAACAAGGCGGGCGGCCTCACGACTATTCTTGAAAAGTCGCTCGGTGCGGTGGCCAAAGGCGGCACGACCAACTTGGAGGCGGTCTACGAATACGCTGAGCCCGTGAGCGCCAAAGGTTTTGTTTATATGGACACGCCGGGTTACGACCCCGTCAGTGCGACGGGCCAGGTCGCAGGCGGTGCGAACGTGATCTGCTTCACCACCGGCCGCGGCTCGGCCTACGGTTGCGCGCCCTCGCCCTCGCTGAAACTCTCGACCAACAGCAACCTGTGGCGCAAGCAGGAAGACGACATGGACATCAATTGCGGCGAAATCGTGGACGGCACTTCGGACGTGCAAAGCATGGGGCAACGCATTTTTGAGTTGATCCTGGCGACGGCATCCGGCCAGCGCAGCAAAAGCGAAAACCATGGTTATGGCCAGAATGAATTCGTACCGTGGCAACTCGGCGCGGTGATGTGACCCCCTACTGAAGAATGGATCGAAACCCATGGACAAACTGCTTCACGCAACGGATCTTCAAGCGCAGGCCGCGTCAATTTTTGTGGCCGCGGGCAGCCTGCCCGAAGAAGCCCGCACGGTGGCGGACAACCTCGTCATGGCCAATCTGAGCGGCCACGACTCCCACGGCGTGGGCATGTTGCCGCGTTACATCGACGCGGTACTCGAAGGCGGTTTGAAACCCAACACTGGCGTCAAAGTCAACCTGGACATCGGCAGCCTGCTCACCCTCGACGGCCAACGCGGCTACGGGCAGATCGTGGGCGAGCAGGCCATGCGGCTGGGCATTGCCCGCGCGAAGCAGCATGGCAGTTGCATCATGACGCTGAGCCACGCGCACCACCTCGGGCGCATCGGCCACTTTGCCGAAATGGCGGTGGCAGAAGGCCTGGTATCGATGCATTTTGTCAACGTCTTGTCGCGCCCCGTGGTAGCGCCCTGGGGCGGGGCGGATGGGCGCTTTGGCACCAACCCGTGTTGCATCGGCATTCCATTGGGGTCAGGCGCCTACCAGCGCGAACCCTTCGTGCTCGATTTCGCCACCAGCCGCGTGGCACAGGGAAAAATGCGCGTCGCGCACAACAAGGGGGTGCGGGTGGAGCCTGGCACCCTGATCGACGAACATGGCCACCCGACCACCGACCCCGGCGTGGTGGTGGTGCCACAAAGCAATGGATTGTTTGGCGCCCTGATGACTTTTGGCGAACACAAGGGTTACGGCATGGCGGTGGTGAGCGAACTGCTGGGTGGCGCGTTGACGGGCAGCGGCACCTGGCACAAACCCACAGACGTGAACGTGCGCGCGGTCATCAATGGCATGCTGACCATCTTGATCGACCCGGCGCGCTTGGGCACACAAGACGTGTTCCATACCGAAGCGCTTGCTTTTGTCGACTGGCTGAAAAGCGGCCCCGCTGCGCCGGGCGTGGCAGCCGTTCAACTCGCGGGCGAGCCGGAGCGCGCGGCTCGCGCGAAGCGGAAGCTTGAGGGTATTTTGGTCGACGCGCAGACCTGGGATGAAATTGTCGCGGCCGGCCGCAAGGTGGGCGTGGTCCTGGCGGACTGAGGGCGGGTTTCGGGTGAACCCTGCAAGGCAGTGAATAATTGCAGGGAACCAGATTGCTATTGTTTTAATAGCAAATTATCGATATATTCCGTGACTTGACGTTGCAAAACTCTTAAAAATCCGCAAATTGCCGAATTTTTCACCCATAATTAACATGGGTGTTAACAATTAAAGCATTTGAGCCAGACAGGCTTCCAGGTTTTCTGATGGCATGCGCTTGAAGCCCGAGCGGGCAAACCGCTGCAGGCGCCCGACCACAAACGCGGTGAGCACCGCCGCACCCACCTGCGAATCAACTGTCGGCATGGACGAGCCGTTTTGCACGGCCGACTCACGCAGGCATTGGCGCAAGGCCGTTTCGATCTTGTCAAAAAACTGGTTCATGCGCTGGTGCAGGCGTTCGTTTTCAAACACCAGGGCGTCGCCCACCATCACGCGGGCCATGCCGGGGTTTTTTTCGGCGAACTGCATCAGCATGGTGACAAGCCGCGCCGCCTGCCGCTCACCGGCGCCGGGTTCTGGCGCAACCGCTGTATTGGCGGCTTCGCGCTCCGCAATCTGGTTGACCAGGGCAAACACGGTGGATTCGATGAACTCGATCAGTCCCTCGAACATCTGCGCCTTGCTGGCGAAATGGCGGTAAAGCGCCGCTTCACTCACGTCCAGCTTGGCGGCCAGCGCGGCGGTGGTGACGCGCTCGGCGCCGGGCTGCTCCAGCATGGTCGCCAGCGCCTGCAAGATCTGCACCCTGCGCTCTCCGGGTTTGGGGCGTTTGCGCACGGGCGTCGGGGAAGCAGGGAGGACAGCAGTTTCGGACATGGCACCAAGGGGGGTTTCGCGAAATTCTCGCACAGCGGCGGCAAGGGTTTTCGCGGATCAGCCGCAACGCTCAATGCGAGCGGATCATCGTCCCAAAGGCCTGGTCGGTCAGGATTTCCAAAAGCATCGCGTGCGGCACGCGCCCGTCGATGATGTGCACGGCGTTCACGCCGCTCCTGGCGGCATCGAGCGCGCCGCTGATCTTGGGCAACATGCCGCCGCTGATGGTGCCGTCGGCGAACAGCTCGTCGATGCGCCGGGCAGTGAGGTCGGTCAATAGATTGCCGGCCTTGTCCAGCACGCCCGCGGTATTCGTCAACAACACGAGCTTCTCGGCCTTGAGCACGATGGCCAGCTTGGCCGCCACCACATCGGCGTTGATGTTGTAACTTTCATTGTTTTCACCAAAACCGATCGGACTGATCACCGGGATGAAGGCGTCGTCCTGCAGGGCCTTGACGACGCTGGGGTCAATGGAGACGATGTCGCCCACCTGGCCCACGTCGTGCTCTTTGGTCGGGTCTTTGGCGTCCACCATCTTGAGTTTTTGCGCGCGGATCATGGCGCCATCGCGCCCGGTCAAACCCACCGCCTTGCCGCCGGCCTGGTTGATCAAACCCACGATGTCCTGCTGCACCTCGCCGCCCAGCACCCACTCCACCACTTCCATGGTTTCGGCGTCGGTCACCCGCATGCCCTGGATGAATTCGCCTTTTTTGCCCAGGCGCTGAAGGGCATTCTCGATTTGCGGGCCGCCGCCATGCACCACCACCGGGTTCATGCCGACCAGCTTCAGGAGCACCACGTCTTCGGCAAAATCAGCCTGGAGCGCCGGGTCGGTCATGGCATTGCCGCCGTATTTGATCACCAGGGTTTTGCCGTGAAACTTGCGGATGTAGGGCAAGGCCTGGGCGAGAATCTCGGCTTTGTCGCGCGGCGCGATGGTGAGGGTTTCGGTCATGGGATCAGGGTTGGCGGGGTCAGGGTTGGCGGGGTCTGTTTGACAAATTGTGCCGCAGCTTCAGTACACGCTGGTTTGCCCCGGCGCACCACCCGGTTCATAACCCTGCACATGTTTGAGCAGCAGGGCATTCATGGCCGGCAGATCGTCATTCTCGGCCGCTGTGGCCAGCGCTTCAAGTTGCGGCGCCAGCGCCGGCCACGGCAAAAAGGCTTCGTGCGCTTTCATAATGCGCGGGTGTGACGTCGGCATGGGGTCGTCGCCGATCAGCAGTTCTTCGTACAGTTTCTCGCCCGGCCGCAGGCCTGTGATTTCGATGCCGATGTCACCGCCGGGGTTTGATTCGTCCCGCAGGGACAGGCCCGAGAGCTTGATCATGCGCCGCGCCAGATCCATGATGCGCACGGGCTGGCCCATGTCGAGCAGAAACACATCGCCGCCTTCGGCCAGCGCGCCCGCCTGCAACACCAATTGCGCCGCCTCGGGAATGGTCATGAAATACCGGGTCACCTCCGAATGGGTCACCGTCAACGGGCCGCCGGCCGCCAGCTGCTTGCGAAACAGGGGGACAACACTGCCACTGGACCCCAGCACATTGCCAAAACGCACCATGGTGAAGCAGGTGCCCTGCGCGTTGCTGCCCTGTTGATCGGCCAGAGCCTGCAATACCAGTTCGGCCATGCGTTTGGACGCCCCCATGACATTGGTGGGCCGCACGGCCTTGTCCGTGGAAATCAGAACAAACCGGTTGACCGAATGTTCCATTGCCGCACGCGCCATATTGAGCGTACCCAGCACATTGTTGGCAATGCCTTCACCGGCGTTGGACTCCACCAGGGGCACGTGTTTGTAGGCCGCTGCATGGTAAATGGTGGACGGCCGCCAAGTCTTGCACAAGTTGTGCATGCGCGCGAAGTTGGCCACACTGCCCAAAACCGGCACCAATTGCACAGCCAACTGCTGCGCGGCGCAAACCAATTGCAGTTCCTGATGGATGCTGTAAAGCCCAAACTCGTTGTGGTCCAGCAAAATCAGCTGGGCAGGCGCCTGCCGCAGAATCTGCCGGCACAACTCACCGCCAATGCTGCCGCCGGCACCGGTGACCACAACCACCTGGCCCGCCAGATGGCTTGTGAGCAAGGCGTTGTCGGGCGCGACCGCATCGCGGCCCAGCAGGTCTTCCACATCCAGCTCAATGAAGTCCTGGACACTGGTGCGACCACTGGCCAGATCGGCCCAGTTTGGCAGGGAGCGGATATGAACAGGCAAGGCCTGCAGGCTTTCGATGATGCCGTTGCGGCGGGCGCGCGTGGCGCTGGGCAGGGCCAGCAGAATGTCTGTCACGGCATGTTTTTCCACCAGGCCAGGAACCGCCGACGCGGCAAACACCCGAACGTTGTTGACACTTTGACCGACTTTGGAGGGGTCATCGTCGATGAAGCCCACCAGCTCATATTGCCCCGAGACCGCCAACGCCGTTGCCGTTTGCACACCGGAAGTGCCTGCCCCGTAAATCAGCATCCGGCCCTCAAGGTTGGCGCGCCTTTGCCCGAGGTTCGCCAGCCAGAAGCGGGCCGACGCACGGCTGGCGCCCACCAGCAGCAAAAACACCAGTGGCTGCAAAACCCCGACGCTTCGGGGCACGCCCGGCCATCGTTGCCACGCCAAAATTGCAATCAACAGCACGGCATAAGTGGCCACCGCCTTGGCCATGGTGTTCAGCGCGGCCTGCCCGGTGTAACGGAAAATCGCGCGGTACAAACCCCAGCGGATAAAAATCGGAATGGCGAGGACCGGCGCGAGTGCGTACACCCGCCATTGCACGCCAGTGGGCCAATGAAAGGCGTCCAGCCGCAGCGTGAACGCAACCCATGTCGCGAAAAGCGCCAACGCGACGTCCAATGCCACGACGACCACGCGCTTGGCCGCGCGCGGCCACCCCAATACTCTGTTTTGCAAACAACTCCCCTAGTGCGATCTGGCCATTTTCGGCTCTTGATCGATCAGCTCTTGACCGCGAAATTTTCCTTAGCCTGCCCTTGCGCCACCAGCGCCGACAACCAGCGCGGCATCAAACCACGGCCACTCCAGCTTTCGCCATTGGGGCCCCGGAATTTGGCGGCGACAACCGTGCCGACAGATTTGCTTTTCGATTTGGCTATTGATTTTCGGCCAGTCGTTTTTGCCAAACCGCCCGCCTTAGCATTGGCATTAGACGCCCGGCCTTTGACCTGCCGGCGCTTTCCACCAAGCGCCTGTTGGAGATTCTTCAGCGAAATGCCAAACGCATTCATCTTGGCAGCTATTTCCTGCACAGTTTTGTCAAACTCGCGCGCCTTGATGTCACTGGCCTGTTTCGTCAGTTTTTCAATTTGACTTTGAATTTCAATTAAATTGTTCATCATTTCAACCTTTGTATCTGTATATTGCCAAAAAATCGGTTCAATTCTCACCATCAATGAGTAACGTTATCCCGCCTCAACACCTTCACTCCAGTTTGAAATATTATTTTAATATCGAACCACAGGGAATGATTGTTCAAATATTCGAGATCGAGCGCCACCTTTTGAGGAATAGGCAACTCATCGCGTCCATTGATTTGCGCCCACCCGGTCAGACCAGGCAAAAGCCGATGAACTCCAGCCTTGGTTCTCAACTCAATCAGGTCATACTGGTTGAACAAGGCGGGACGGGGGCCAACGAAACTCATGTCACCTCTGAGAATATTCCACAGTTGAGGCAACTCGTCCAGACTGCTCTTGCGCAGGAAACCACCGATCGGCGTCAGAAACGATTGAGGGTCGGGCAGCAAATGGGTCGCAACGGCGGGGGTGTCGGTTCTCATGCTGCGGAACTTCGGCATCTTAAACAGGGTGTTGTTACGCCCTACTCGATCCGACCAATAAAGCACCGGACCCCGTGACGTCAATGCCACCAGACATGCCACGAAAATAACGAGCGGCAGAGCGAATACACCCACCAATAATGCCAGCGTCAAATCCAATGCTTTTTTCACTGTATTGCGGCACCCTGCATGACCCGCTTCAGCCCTTCATCAGCGGCAATGGGGGGCGCCCAATCCAACAGCTTTCGCGCCTTGGAGATATCAACCTGCAAATTTCCCGTCAAGCGCTGAACCGCATCGCGTTTGCCGAGCACGGCACCCGTTGCGATCAACATCCAGACCGGTATTGAAAACAGACGGGCAGGCATTCCAGCCCATCGCGCAAGCCCGCGCACCAGTTCTGGAGTCGACAAATCATGGCCGTCACTGACCAAAAACGTCTGGTTGCCCGCCTTCGGGTGAACCAGACAAGTCACAATAAAATCCACAAGATTGTCCAGTGCGACCAGACTGCGCTTGTTGTGTATGGCCGCAAAGGGCAGCGGCCACCCTTTTTGAACGACCCTGGCGAGGGCCGCAAAATTGGCTTTGACACCGGGCCCGTAAACCAAGGGAGGGCGAATGATCACAAGCTCCATTCCGGTACTCAATGCGATCTCCCGCAAACCCCGTTCGGCCTCCATTTTGGACACCCCATAAGGATCACATGGATACGGTGAGTCCTCAGCCATAAATGGTGCGCCCACTGCGGTGTATTCGCCGTTGACCTTGACGGAGCTTACAAATATAAATCGTCTGACACCAAACTCTGCAGCCTGCCGCGCAAGGTTCAAGGTAGCTTGGACATTGATCCTGCGAAATTCCGCCAACGGATCAATTGTTGTATCGCGCATGACGTGCACCCGCGCAGCCAGATGCACG
>JANNEZ010000281.1:0-3130 GCA_031379255.1 Rhodoferax sp.
CCCTACCCGCCTGATCGCCTCCAGCGCGCGCGCCTCACGGTCTTTGTGGCTTTGTTTGCGGTAGACCTCGGCCAGCATCACGTTCTCCAAAACGGTGCGGTAGGGCAGCAGGTGGAATGACTGGAACACGAAACCGATGCGCTGGCTGCGCAGGCCGGCGCGCTCGTCGTCGGTGAGGGTGGTGGTGTCGATGCCGTCAATCAGGTAGGTGCCGCTGCTTGGGCGGTCCAGGCAGCCGATGATGTTGAGCAGGGTCGATTTGCCTGCGCCCGAGGGGCCGGTGATCGACAACCAGTCGCCGCGTTCCAGCGTCATGTCAATATCGACCAGCGCGTCAACAACCGCGTCTGTGCCGAAGGAGCGGCCGATTTTTCTGAGCTCCAGCACCTTGGCCGGCGCTTGATGCCCGGCGGGGGTCATTTGGAGTCTGGCGGCCGGGCAGTGTTGGCAGAGAGCTTGGCCGGGTCGTCGGCGGCTTTGGGATTGTTGTACCCCACCACCACCAGTTCGCCCGGTTCCAGTTTGCCGGTGACGGCAGTGACCTCGATAAACCCGTCGGCCGAGAGGCCGGGTGTCACCACCACATACTCCAGCGTGTCTTTGCGCTTCACTTGCACGCGCGAGGTGCCGTCTGCGGCCAGCGACACCGCGCTGTTGGGCACCGCAGTGACGGCCCCTTGCGTCGATTTGATCGGTATCGTGACCCGCACCGAAGCGCCCTCCAGCCGCACCGGTGTGGGGTCGACCTTGATCTCCAGGTACACATGCAGCGGGTCGACACCGGCCCGTGTGCCAGGGGTGCTGGCCACCAGGTGCACCTTGCCGGTGGCCTTCACACCCAGGGCCTGCTCGTCAATGGCAGCGGACATGCCCGGTTTGACCAGCGGCGCAGATTCCAAAGAGAGTGAGGAGTCGATCGCCAGCTGGTTGTCGGTGACCGTCAGAACCGTGCCCACGGCCGCGCCACCCACCAGCGCTTTTACTTCTTCCACACGCACCGGCAGTGAGGGGATGAAGACGATCTCGTCCACCGGCACTTGCACGCCCATTTTGCGCTTGACCGATTCCAGATCGGCGGCAAGCTGGCGCGCCCGCTCCGCTGCGAGTTTGGCGTCAACGGCGGCCAGTTTCTGCGCATCCATCGCGGCGCGGACGGTTTTTTCACCCTCGAGCCGCACCGACTTTTCCGCCAGGGCGGCGGCCGATTGGGCAGCCGCCGCCTGCTGGATTTTGTCGTTGACCCCCTGGGCTGCCCGCTCTGCCGTTTGAACCGCCAGTTGACCGCCCACTTTGGCACGGTAAGCGGCGGCACGCGCCACTTCAAGTTTGGCGTTGGCGGAAATGCGCGCTGTTTCCGGCTGGCGCGGATCGAGCTCCACCACGGCCCGTTCGGCGATCTGCGCGGCGACGTCGGCGTCGGCGGCGCTGTTGCCGTGGGCCGCCTTGGCGCGTTCGTCTTCCACCGTCAAGGTGGCATCTGAGCGCAGGGATTGCTCCATCCGTTGCCGCTCGGTGGTTTTGATGGCCAGGTCGACCGCGGCCGTGCGGTTGTTGAATTCGGCGGTGGCCCGCGCCGCATCCACCGCCGGGCCCATCGAGAGCAGGGCCGCCATGGCGGCCACCTGGACTTTCTCAGCGTCGGCCCAGTCGCGCTCCAGCGTCCGCAGCGCTGCAAGCTGTTCACGCGTAGGTCCAAACGGCTCCCAGCCCTTTTTTGTGTACCAGCGCGATACCGCAGCGCTGGTTTGCCCATCGTAAACACCATCCACGGCGCCTGGGTCGAACCCCATGCGCTTGAGGGCTTGCTCAAGCTGCCGCACATCCTCGCCCGACGAACCTGGAGTCAGATCGCGGTAGGCCGGCACCTGACCCAGTAGCACAAACACGGGACGACCCGAAGCCGTGAGCAACACGGCACCTTCTCCCAGCTGGGCGTTGCGCGCTGGCAGGGTGGTAATGAGACTGCCTTGCGGCTTCAGGCTGGAAGGCGCCAGCGACACCGGTTGCGGAAGGCCAAATCTCGCGGTTCCGCGCGTCACCACATTCGCGCCCAGCACGCGCCGCTCAACCGGAACCAGTATGGGAGAAGGCGCGGGTGGCGCTGTGCGTGCGGCCGCGTCGGCCGGCGACTCAATGCGCGAACCGGCCGCCCAGGCGATCAGCGCCGCCACTGAAATGGTGGCAAGAACCGAAGTGAGGACGACTATCCGGTTGCCGGTCATGGTTCACTGTACGCCCCGTGCGAACATTTCTTTCTCGATCTGCTCTTCCACCGGTTTGAATATCTTCTCGGCGAGTTCATGGTTTTTCACCGCCACGCGCCGCTCGAAATTCTGCAAAGTCTTGAACGCCGCCAATTGCTCGGCAGACATCTTTGCCACCGGAATGGTTCCGCCCTTGGTCAAGGTGTCGAGCCGTTTGCGCACATCCGGTTCCGCTTCGTCAGGGTGGTTGTAGTCGTAGCCGTGTTTGCGCATCTCGGCAGCGTACTTCCGCAGCGCCGCTTTCATCCGGGGGTCTTTGTTGACGATGGCATCCTTCGGGTTGTAATAACTCGCGCTGAGTTGCTCCGCCGAGAAAACCTGTTTGACGGACTCGAGCGTACACCCTCCGACCCGCGAAAAATTCTCGCGCTCCAGGCCAATGGCGAAAGTCGCGTCCGTGTTCTGGCCCAACAATGCCCGGTTGTAGGCAGACTGGCTCGCCGGCGACAGGGTCTTGAAAACGTTGACGTTGCGCTCGCCCAAACCAACCTTGGCCGGGCTGTAACCACTGGCCAGTTGCATCGCCTCACCGGTGTACATGGTGGCGGCGCCAAAACCGTGCTTGGCGATGAAATCTTCTTCGCTCATGCCCGGGAGTTTTTTGTCGGCGCTCATGCCCTTGCGCACGGTTTCATAGTCAGCGGCGATATATTCAAACCCCTGCGCCCGCATGCATTTGGCAATGCCCGCTTCTACCCGTTCCACATACTGGACCAACTGCTTGGACGTCAGACCGAACTCTTCCCTTCCAGGCCCGGGCGCTGGAACCTGCGCTTGCACGGCTGCGCAAAAGGCAGCCATTGCGGCTGCCGTCAAGGCCATTCCTGACAATCTGCCCATCACACCTCCATGCTCGTTCCCGCTCC
>JANNEZ010000285.1:0-14074 GCA_031379255.1 Rhodoferax sp.
CCTCGTACACCGGTACCCAGCCCATGCAAATAAAAATTCCAAAACCTGCGCACGTAAAAATCTCCCTATACAGCCGGTTTCCGGTTTCGAAGCGCCAGACTTTTGATCCCCCCCCCACCCATACCCCACGCCGCCCCTCCCCCCCTCCATTTCACACTTTTGTAAGGCGAGAGAGACGAACGGTCTAGGAGTGATGGGTGCCAGACTTTTCACCGCCCCCTTACCCATCCAGCTGCACGACCGTGAAGCCGGGGCAAGGCACGTGCGGCCCGCTGTGGTGCACCAGGATGCAGCGCCAAGGGCAGCAGCTCGCAACGGGCGCGGCCCTCGGTGTCAAGCAACCGTCAAGCAAATGAAATAGGCAAACGCTGGCGCGTTCTCGCGCTCGAAACGACCCGTATCTTTGAAAGCTGTGGAAGTACCTGGAAGGGGGCCCCCCAGACCTTCCCAGGGCAGCGTGGGCAGCGCATTGATGCTGCTGTCACTTCGGGTTATGGTGTTTTCGACTGAGAACACTGAGAACACTGCGACAACCGCATGAATAAAGGGTTTGCGTGTTCTCAGTCTG
The DNA here is from genome assembly GCA_031379255.1 of Rhodoferax sp. Lineage (GTDB taxonomy): Bacteria > Pseudomonadota > Gammaproteobacteria > Burkholderiales > Burkholderiaceae_C > JANYCG01. The sequence goes on from JANNEZ010000285.1 coordinate 569, forward strand.
TCCTCAGTCCTGAAAACACTGAGGGCAAATGGTTCCGTGAAAGTCCAAGGGCGTGCAGCCCCAACTTGTTCTGTTGTCTGGTGCAAGTCATTTCTGACAAATCCAGCGCGAAAAAAGCTCACGCACCCCCCGCCCAAACGGCGGCCCGGTACCGGCTCACGCTGGCCAGCATCGGACACAATCCGGCATCATGGCCAGGCCGTCAATCTGTCAAAGTGCCAGCTCAAATATCGCTGGTGGAATCCGGTAACACGTGGCAGGCCCCACACCAGGCAGGCGCGGTTTGCAATCGAATGGGCGGCCCTTGTCGGGGGTCAGGCAGCCATGCTCCACCAGCGCACGACACACGGCCTGGTAGTCGAAGCCTTGGCACATTTCAGCCCGGAAAGTTTCGGCGAAGACGAAATATTCAAAGCTGACGTTTTCACCCAAAGTTGCAGGCATCCGGTCGCCATACTCTGCCCCGTGCTGACTGTTGTTCTTGATGGGCTCGCCATCTGCGTTCAACATGCGCCGCACGCCTGCCCGTTGCAAGGTCTTGGGGGCGTGATCGTCGGCGGACCGGTGCCACATCGCAAAGCGGCCTTCACCGTGCGTTTCAAGGAACCGGCGCACAGCCCGCAACATGGCCACCACTTCACCATTGCCGGTGCCACCACGTGCGGCCAGCCAGGCGTTGAAGCAAGCCCGTGCGGCCCGCTCGCTTTCACCCGCTGGCCAGCCTGTCATACCCGCCGCCGTGGCCAGCTCACCAGCTGCACCCACCAGTGCAAAGCGGGCGCCTACGCGTTCAACCTGCCCGCTTGCGGCCTCGGGGATGATCTGTCTGGCCAGCGCCGTCGATGCCTCGCGGATGCTGGCCTTGAGGGTGTCGGCATGGGCACACAGCCACACCAGCCAAGCACGGCCCGTGGCGCCGTAAACCGCTTGCGCCTGGTGCGTGATGTGTTTTGCAAAGTCGGACCCGCCTTCACGGCCATGCAGGTTTTCAAAAGCCCCCAGCCCCACGCCGGCGTCAGCCGGGATATCGGCCATGCGCACTTCCTGACCCGTGCGGGTGCGCTTCATGCCCTCTGCCATGTGGTCAGCCAGCCCCAGCTCGCCCGCGCTCAGGAACAGCAGGCGCCAGGCTTGGCGGGGGCGTGGCGTGCCTGTGCGCGTAGCACGGGCCTTGCCCTGTTCGTTGGCCAGCATATACGCGCACTCGCCCGCTACCTTGGGTTCAATTTGCGCCAGTTCATCAAGCACCAGAAGGCAGTCGCTCGATTGGGTTGCGATCGCCTCCAAGGCGTTGTCTGTGGATCGCCACCGTTGCAGGAAGTTGGCACCGCCGTACACGCTTGCGGCCAACTTCAGGGCAGTCGTTTTGCCGCTTGATGAATCGCCCCGGTAGTGAAAGCCCCCGCTCTCCATGCCGGCCGGGCGCAACAGCGGCCCGGCAAAGGCACACGCCACCGCGAACACCAGGCGCGAATTGCCAACGCACAAAGCCCCCACACGCTCCCGCCATTGGTCGGTGGTGCCTTTGCTTCGGAATGTGTTTTCCACCGCGTTGTCACTCTGAAAAACGATGCGCTCTGCATCGTCGCCAATGGTTTCACGGGGCAGCACAAAGGCCCGGGCGTTGTGCCAGCCAATGCGGTCCGTGCAACTGGCGAATTCTTCAGGCGTGCGCGTCTGTATGTACTGCGTCAGCAGGTTGCGGGCGTTGGCCGTGGTGTTGATATGCAGGCCCATATTCAACAGCGTGGCACGGTATTCGCCACCATCGCCCGACAACATGCGGGCGGGCATGGCCCAACGCTTGACGTTGCCCAGCGGGTCAGCAAAGGCCACGTAATAGCCCCAGCCGCCGCCGTCCTGGTCGCGCGTGCGGGCTTCCACTTCCAGGCGGCTGCAAATCCACACGGGGGATTTGCGCTGGCCATCTTTGTCGATGCCGAAATGCCAAACCCCTTTTTCGTTGACTGTGAAGGCATCAAATGCGGGAGCTGTGTCGCTTTCTTCATTTGCAGCACCGCCAGGCGCACGGGGCGGCCTCTGGCTACCCTTGCCTGCTTTTTCGGTTTGCGCGGCGTTTGCGTTGATCTGGCCAGCCCGGTGCGCAGTTATCGCGGTCGCCACAATCACCCGCACCGCTTCAAGCCCCGCCGCCTGGTGCAGGTCGTTGAAGTCGCTGCCACCATCGGGCAAGCCTTGCGGGAACACTGCCAGCCCGCTCACGGCTCGCGCCGCCGCCGTGGCCTTGTCACGCCCGGGGTTGTGGCCACGCTCCGCAAACGTCTGCAGGTCATCATCGCCACACAGCACCAGCAATGCAGCGGGGTACTGGCTGCGAAGCGCCTTGGCGACCGGCCCCAGTTTGCCTGCGTCAAAGGCCACGGCCACTGGGTGGCCGGTAGCCTGGTGCAGGCTTGCGGCTGTGGCGTAGCCTTCTGCGATCAGCAGCACACCAGGCGCAGCGCTTTCGTCGGGGCTGGGGCTGGCTAGTTCGCCCGCGTTGCCAATCAGGTGCCACAAACCGGAGACGCGGCCGCCTTTCAAAAACAGTTTGTCTGGACCACCGCTGGCCGGCTTTTCAGGGGAAATGCGTTGCAAGTTCCACATCTTGCCGTCAGCATCGCGCACGGGCACAAACAGCCCACCGCCATGTGAGAACCGCACGCCGTAGGGCCGCACACCCTTGCGGGCCAGGTAGGCGCTCTCGCCCGTCTCGCTGGCTTCATCCCATTGCCTTTGCGCCTCAAGGGCAGCAAGCTCGTGCGCGGCTTGTTGCCGATCCTGGTCCGCTTGCTGGCGCTCTGCCCGCTCACGGGCCAGGCGTGCGGCTGTCGCGGGGTCTGGTTGGCTGGGTGCCTGGTTGGCTGTGGGCAGTGTGAAGCCGTTCGCTTTGGCCAGCCCCAGCAAGGTGCCAATGCCGACGCCGCCGCTGCCCTTCACGCTGCGCCAGGTGCTGCGCGTGGCCTTGGGGTCGTAACCCTCGCCGGCGCTTTGGCTCCAGGCATCGAACAGGTCAAGGCCGGTGCTGTCGGGGAATTCGCTTTTGATGGCCATGGCCACGCGTGCCCATTCGTCGCGAGGTACGTTGGCCGGGATGTGTGCCAGGGCAGCGCGGATCAAGTCGGGGGTGATGCTGGTGGTTTTCATGCCGGTGCAAAAAGTTCGCTTTGTGCGGTTTCGCGCTTCAGGTCGTAATAGGTGACTCGCCGCAATTTGCCGCGTGAGTTGGTCTCCCATTCGTAGCTTTTGACGATGGGCGCACCTTTGCGGATCAGCTCAGACATTCGGGTTGTGACGCTGCGCACATCACACAATCGCTCCAGGTCTGCGCAACTGGTGCGGCCATGGGCCAGCAACCACGCCAACAGAATTGCGTGCTGATTCATGCCATGCCTTCATTCGGCGCCGTTGAGGATGCGGTCGACAAACGCGCCGGAAAGTTGCCAGGGCTCGCCGGGAAGCGATTCACCGAGCAGCTCGCCCGTTGTTGGGTCAAGGACTTGAAGCACGCCCGGCCACATCAAACGCACCAAAACAGACGGCCCGCCACGTCGGCGCATCAGCTTCTTGAACAGTGGCCCGCCGATGTGTGCATGCGCATAGGCGGCCGCGAGCTTCAGGCAACGTTCCGCCGCGTTGATCGCCGCTGCCTGCACCTGCTGTTTTGCCGTGGCCATTACCGGCCACCCGTAGCGACGCGCCCAGAAATCCAGCGGTCAATATCCTCTTCGCGCCATGCAACAGCGCGGGCCGACAGTCGAACAGGTGCAGGGAAGGTGCCAGCCTTGACCCATGCATAGATACTTGACTTTGAAGCTGCAACCCTTTCTTCGACAATTGGCAGCCGTACCAGCTTTTGGGGGATTGCCCGGGTCACCTTCACCGGGTCACTGTATGGTTCAGGGGTTGCGCCGTGCGTGGACTGCACGGACAATTCGTTTCCAATTGGGTTTGTTTGCATCTTTCAAGACTCCATAAAGTGAAGCCTTGATTTTTTGGCGGGTAGTATCCTCCCCCGCAAGTGACCCCTATCCCCCGATTAGGGGGACACCCACAAGGCGGTTAGTCTTCGAACACTATGTCGCCGCGACTCGCCAAGCGCTCCCACGTTTTGTCGAACACCGTCTTACCAACGAACAGTTGATTGTTAGAAACTGCATCGCGCATGGCCTTTTTCACACCGGGCTTGCCACTTGGAGGCTTTGGCAGGTGCAAGGGATCAAAGCCGTTTTTCGCAATCGCTTGGATGATGACAGCATCTTGAGCGGCACTGCGTTGCTGCGGCCCTGCCAATGCTGTGCTGCTGCTTTGAGTGAGTAACTGTGCGGCAATTGGGAACATCCAATCAGGCCCCCGTTGCCATTTCATTCCACCGGGTTGTTTTGGATCCTTTATCCATCGGCCAGCTTGCGCGTTGCGCCATGCATCTACTATCTTCTTCAGTGAATCGGCTTTGACTCGAACCTGTTGGCGCGTCACGTGCACCGGCTCAGTGAATATCCTCACTTCATCTTCGACTTCATAAGTATTGGCGGGGTGGTTTGTTGTTGTTTCGCCGCTTATCCAAAGCTGGCCAACTTGCCCAGGAAACAACACAGCCAATAGTGTCGAGGGGGCGGGTTTGGTCGGACATTTCACGAGTTTGCCTTCATGGTCATCAACCCATTTTTCAATTATGACGCGTGCAGTTAGCGGTGATGCAGCATGTAAAACCACACTACGCGCTGTCGCCACATCGAAAAACTCTGAATCCGTCCATACCCGGCCAGTCTGCTTTTCAAGCTCTGCAAGGGCTTCGGGAATCGTTGAAATACTCAGCATCGCAACCCCTTCAAGGTGCGGCCTTCACAAGGTGCCAGCGCCAGGTCGGTGAAGGTGTCCGACTTTTCCCCCTTGCGGATCAGGCGCGGGGTAGGCGTGGCGAAACGGTTTATGCTGGGGTTACTGTTGTCATGCCGCCAACGGCTCAGGCGCCGCCATGCGCTTGATGCGCTTGCGCTCCTTGGCGGTCTGCCTGGCCGCCCACAAGTCCCGCTGGGCTTGCAGCGCCAGCCAGTAGCCGGGGCTGGTGCCCAGGGCTTCGGACAATCGCAAGTCCATATCGGCGCTCACGGCCGCGTGGCTGTGCAACACGCGGGAAAGCATGACGCGGCTGATGCCGATGTGCGCTGCAAAGGCCGTCACACTCACGCCCAGGTCATCAAGCCAGCCGGTCAGCAGCTCACCGGGGTGCGCGGGGTTGTGCATGTTCATGATGTGCCTCTCAGTGGTAATCAAGGTAGTCCAACAATTCAACGTCCGTGCCAACAAACCGAAAACTCAAACGCCAGTTGGCTTGCACGGTGAGGGCATAGAACCCAGCCCGGTTGCCAGCCAGCCCGTGCAGCCGCCAGGATGGCTGTGCCAGGTCTTGCGGCCCGGTGGCCACGTTCAAGGCCGTCAGCAGCTCCCGCAGGCGCTTAGCGTGGATCGGCTGAATGCCGCCCATGCGCCCATTTGCAAAAAACGCTTCAAGCCCCTTGTGCCGGAATGAGAGGATCATAAACTGTTAAGCCTTGGTTTACAAGTGCATTGTGCGAACCGGCTGACCAGCAGCAGAGTTGTGAACTACAACAGCCCTCGTTCTGCCATGCTGAAAGTGTCCTGTTTGGTAACAATCACGTGATCCACCACGCACACGTCAATTAACGCGAGCGCGGCCTTCAGCGTCCGCGTCAGCGCTTCATCAGCGCGGCTGGGCTGGGCGCTGCCACTTGGGTGATTATGAGAAAGCACCACCCGGGCCGCGCCGTGCCGAAGCGCTGCCAAAACGACTTCTCTCGGGTAAACGCTGGTTTGCGCCAGCGTGCCAACGAACATCGTTTCAAAGGCAATGATCCGCATGCCGCAATCCAGAAAAAGCACCGCGAAGCGCTCGCTTTGTTCACCCCCGAGTTGCAGTTGCAGGTAGGCCTTGATCGCGCCAGAGGTGGGATATGCACCCTGCGATTCCCGCATTTTCCCGCCGACAATTTCCAGCGCCCTGTCAATCACGCCGCGCTCACGGGCTCGAAGGCCATGGCGGAAAGACAGAACGCCGTCACCGGCGCCATAGGCGGGTATTGGTGCACACGCCTGCACCCCTGCCTTCGTGCGTGTCGTTGCCCGTGGGGCAACGCGGGCACGCGTTGCCGGGCGTGCTAGGGTAGAGTTCATATCAGCCATTGTCAAAGCTCCGTTTTGATGATGGTCAGGCGGGGCAAGTGTTACTACCATTTGCCCTGCCGCCTTGGTTGCCCAGCTCGTGCCGCCGCTGGGCGTGGCGGGTTCTATCAGGCGCCAGGATCGACGTACACCTGGTGCAGCCGCTTGATTTCCTGCATGGCCCCAAGGTAGGCGGGTACCCAATCGGGTACCGGTGTTTTACCATTCACCCAACGGCTCGGGGTGTTCTTGTCAACGCCGGCCTTGCGGCAAAAATCAGACTGCTTCCAGCCCAGCGAATCGAGGGCTTGGGTAAATTGTTCAGGTGTCATTTTCAGTTCTCACGTGCGAATACTGTTAAGCTGCAGCGCAGCTTAACACAATTCCCTTAAAGCGGACATATTTATTATTTTTCTACTCATTTATTAACATAATGCCCGTCGTATAAAATTGCCATTGTGAACAGTTTTGTACGCTTTAAGGGAATACTTCAATGTTTTCAACGGCTTGCGCACATTGTCCACTGTGCTTGTTTTTTGTGCATCTGCCAAAGTAGGCCGATACGATGCTGCAGAGGGAAGTTATCCACAGGCCGCGTTGCGCGATGCCAAGCCGGCCAGTCGCGCAGACGCGTGCACTTGGGTGCCAAATTTGCCCGCTGTGACACGGCACCAAGGGGTATCACTCGCGCCCATTTCCAGCAAGGTGCGCACTCAGCCGATACGGTGCAGGGACGGGGCTGGCCAGCAGGCAAAGGCAGATATAAATGAAGGTGTAGAAATTTCATCATATAGATTTGCCCTCACTTTGTTCCCAGTTTGTTCTCACTTTGCCCTCAGTCCTTGAATGGCTTGAAACCCGCATGGTTGCTGGGTTTTGCTGATTTGCCCTCACTGTCGCAGTGTTTTGGCGTTTTAGCAGCCGCAGTGCGATGCGTGAGGCACCGCTGGGGCTGGGGCTGGCCACTGTCAAGCAGCTCGCTTGGGCATCTTCACAACCTTGCCACCCTTACGCCCGTCAAGGTAGTCGGCCCACCACTGCATCAGCTTGGCACGGTCTGCCAGGTAGGTAGAACGGTGATACGCGGCCCTGATTTCGTTTTGCTCTTTATGCGCGAGCTGGCGCTCGATCACATCAGGGTTCCAACTGCACTCATTGGCCACCGTGGAAAACAACGCCCGAAAGCCGTGGGCCGTCGCCGTGTTCTTGTAGCCCATGCGTGCCAAGGCTGAATTGAAGGTGTTTTCGCTCAGGGGCTTGCTGGGATAGACGGGGCTGGGGAACACCAGCTCACGCTCGCCGCTCAGTGCCTGCATGGTGCGCAGTACCTCCACGGCCTGCCAGGACAACGGCACCCGGTGTTCGTTGCGCATCTTCATGCGCTCTGCCGGGATGATCCACAACGCCGCGTCAAGGTCGAATTCTGCCCACCGGGCCCCGCGTGTTTCACCAGGGCGGGTAGCCGTCAGGATCAGCAGGTGCAAGGCGTGCCGGGTGTGGGGGTCGCCGTCATAGGCGGCCAGCTTGGGCAGGAAAACGGGCAGCTCTTTGTCATCCATCGCGGCCCGGTGTTGCACTTCTCGGGGCCTGAGAATCTCCGAGGGCACCAGGTCAAGCATGGGGTTTGCCTCGATCCGCTCATGGGTCACTGCCCACCGGTAGACCGCTTTCACCCGTTGCAGCACGCGGCCCGCCTGGTCACTTGCCCCTCGGGCCTCGATTTTCTTGACAGCCGCCATGATCTCGCCCGGCTTGATGGAGGCCAAGGGGCGAGCCCCCAGGGCTTTGAATATGTCGGCCTCAAGGGAAGCCCGGATGCGACCCGCTGTTTCTACGTCCCAACGTGCAGCCTGGTGCGTCAGCCAGTCACGCGCCACGGCCTCCAAGGTGTTGACGGACTCGTGCACAGCCTTGATTTTTTCGGTCTTGCGAACCTCGCCCGGGTCGCCGCCGCCTTTCAACACTTTGCGGGCTTTGTTTGCCAGCTCGCGGGCGTCTTTGAGGCTCACGCCAGGGTAGACGCCAAAGGCCAGACGTTTTTCTTTGCCGCCAAAGCGGTACTTCATGCGCCAATACCGCGCCCCTGTTTTGGTCAGCTCCAGATAAAGCCCGCCGCCGTCAGAGTGCTTGCCGGGGGCTGTCAGGTTGCGCACTTGTGCATCGGTCAGCTTCATGGGGGGTATCCTTTTGCATTTGGGGGCACATTTGGGGGCATCTTAGGCCACCGCAAATACAAAAGCTAGCATCCATGCGGGTTTCAGGGCTCAGTGCGGGTGCGGCCCCGGCACCAGCAGCTCTCTTTAGCAAACCTGTTCCTGATCCCGACCCAGCACGCCTGTGGCGGCCATGACGAAACGCACTGCGTGCGTGGGTTCGATTCCGGCCCCGGGCACCAGCAGCTCTCTTTAGCAAACTCCCTACTTGGCTGCTCTACGGAACGCGTCGCCGTTGGGCCGACGCAAGCGGGATCGTGGCCGCCTCAAACCGGTAGTGGATCTGGTTCAGGTAACGCGCCACTTCCAACATGTCGGCCTCGCTCCAACCCAGCATGGCCACGCCCTGCCAGCGGCTCACCTGTGTCTTGAGGGAGGGCCAGTCGGTCACCAGCGATTTGTCGCGCCAATGGATTTCTGCCGTGTGGCAGGCGATGCAATGGGTCGAATACAACATTTCACCGCGGGACTGCGATTGGGCCGGAGCCTGCGCCTGCGCGGCTTGCGAAAACACAAGGGCCGCGAACATCGCGCAAGCGGGCCATTGAATGAAGCGATGGTGCGATGGCATGGAAACCCCTTTTTCACTTTCGTGCGTGGTCGCCGGGCAGTTGCGCCTGCAAGCTGCACAGCTCGCGCTCAAGCGCGTCGATGCGGCTCACGTAGCCCAAAACAATCGCCACGCTGAACAGGTCCAGATCAAAATCGTGCCGCAGCCTGCCCGCTTTTCTCAGTGGAATCACCCACTCAGCGCTGAACAAGTTGGGCTTTTGTTCAACGGCGAGGGGAACCAGGGCGCCGTAGTCCATCAATTCATCGAGCTCTGAGGCGCTCAGGCCGCTGACTTGTGAAAGCTCCAGCAGACTGAAGGTTTCACGGGCGTCCAGAAAGGTCCATTCAAACGGTTGCGGATTCATGCGCGTTCTCCCCGGTGCTGGTGTTGCGTGGATTGAATGTCGAAACCTTTGCCAGCGACTCGAAAAGCTTGCGCTCCTCCTGGCTCAATGCCGCCGGCACATCGATCACGACCACAGCCAGGAGGTTGCCACTGCCGCCGTGGCCGTCAGCGAGGCCGCGGCCGCGCAGGCGCAATTTGCGCCCAGCCCGCGTCAACGGCGGCACGGTGAGCAGCACCGGCGCGTCCAGCGTGGGCACTTCCAAGTCACCTCCCAGCGCGGCCTCCCAGGGCGCAAGGATCAGGTCGAAATACAGGTCATACCCATCGGCACGGAACACCGGGTGCGGCGCCAGCTCGATGTGCAGGTAGATATCGCCGTCGGCGCCGCCATGGCGCCCTTTGCCGCCCTTGCCGCGCAAGCGCAGCTTTTGCCCGGCGACAACACCTTTGGGCACCGTGACCCGGAGGGTTCGCCCGCCTTCCAGGTCGCCCACTTCCAGGTTCAGCACGGCGCCACGGTGCGCGTCTTCCAGGCTGATGCGCACGCTGGTCTCAAGGTCGCGCCCGGCCATGGCGCGTGGCGCGTGTTGAGCGCTGCCCCGTCCCCGGCCCATCGCCGCCAGAAGGTCGGCCAGATCCATGTTCTCGAACATCTGGCCGTCCGCACCCTGGTCATGTTGCCACTGCGGCGGCGGCGCAAACTCCTCACCCGGCGGGCGCATGCCCAACTGGTCGTAAGCAGCGCGTTTTTCCGGGTCTTTGAGGGTCGCATAGGCTTCAGCCGCCTCCTTGAAGCGGGCTTCTGCGCCGGACTCCTTGGACATGTCCGGGTGGTGCTGGCGCGCGAGCTTGCGGTAGGCCTTCTTGATCTGGTCCAGGCTCGCGTCGCGAGGCAGCCCCAGCGCCGCGTAATAGTCCTTGAACTTCATGCTGCGCCTAGTGCATGTGTGACCCGAGCGTCCGCTTCAAGCCATCCATGTCGAGGATCCGCACATGGCGCTTGGCGACCCCGAGAAGGCCCTGTTTCTGAAAGGCGGAAAAGGTGCGGCTGACGGTCTCAATCGTCATGCCCAAGTAGCTGCCGATATCGGCGCGCGTCATCCTCAGATGAAATTCGCTTGCCGAATAACCCCGCGCCTTGAGCCGCGCGGCCAGGTTCAGCAGAAACGCAGCCAGCCGTTCTTCCGCGCTCATGCTGCCGAGCAACATCATGAGGTTGTGTTCCTGCACAATTTGCTGGCTCATCAGGCGACCCAGCAAATTGAGCGTGCCGGCGCTTTGGGCCATCTTGCCGGCCAACCCTGCGTAGGGAATGGCGCAGACTTCAGTGTCTTCAAGGGCGGTGGCGGTGGTGCTGTGACGGCCCGAGGCGACGCCATCGAGCCCGACCTGCTCGCCCGCCATATGAAAGCCGCTGACCTGCCCCCGCCCGTCATTGAGCGCCATGTCGGACTTGAACATGCCGCCGCGCGACGCATAAATGAATTTGAAGGCATCACCCTGGCGGTACAGCGTCTGCCCGGCCCGGATGCTGTGCCGGCGAAACATCAGGCTGTCGAGCTGCTTGACCTCGGGGGGAGTCATGCCGCAGGGCAGACACAACTGGCGCAAGTGGCAAGCCGAGCAGGTCGAAGCCGGCACTGCGGCAGCCCCGCCTTGAAACGGCTGGCGTGGCAGGCTGCGGGGCAAACCGGCACGGCCTGGCAAAACGTCGACGGACATTGTCAATTCCCCAGAAGATCGACCATCGTCGTCGCCATCGGGCAGGCTCGCCATCGGCGCAGTCTGAAATCAGCCTAGGACAATTCTTACAAGCCGCGACTTCACTGGTGCGCAGATTGCGCTCCCAACCTCAATGCGCCATCAAGACCGGCAGCGTCATGGAATTGAGGATCGTGCGCGACACACCCCCCAGCACCCACTCGCGCGCCCGGCTATGCCCATAACAGCCCATCACCAGCAGCTCCGCCTGAAAATCAAAAGCGCGCGACAGCAGCATCTCACCGAGGTCGGCGGTTTCTTTGCCCTGGAGGTGGAAACTGGCTTCAATGCCATGCGCCTTGAGGAAGGCCGCAAGGCCCAGCCGCTCGCCGCCAACGGCCAGCTCCTGCGCATCCCAGCTCACCACGTGCACTTCCCGGGCGCGCTGCAGCAGTGGCAGCGCAGCGGCGACCGCCCGCGCGGTTTCACGGGTCGGTTTCCAGGCAATCACGGCTGAGCCCTCCAGATTGGAGGTCACGCCAATGTATGGAATGACCAGGGCCGGTTTGCCGCTGGCCACGACCACACTCTCGACAAAGTCGGCCGGCACATGCAGCGGCGTGTTTCGACCCGGGTCGGGCTGGCCCATCACCAACAGATCGGCAAAAAACGCTTGCTGGACAAAAGCCGACACGATGGGCGCGTCCTTGACCTGCGCCCAACTGGCCCGGGTGGGCGCAGACGCCTGTGCCGCGTCAAATGCCGCTCGCGCCTGTGCCGCGTTCAGTTCGTCAAGTTCAATCTGGGCCCGCACGACTTCCGGCCCGGCTTCAGGCGCGTAGGCCAATCCCGATTGGGCGGAGGTGGCCGCATAAAGCCCGGTCACCGAAGCGCCATCGGCATGAGCCAGCGCGCTGGCCAGACGCAATCGCCCGGTTGTCTGCGCCGAGGGATCGATGTGAACGAGTATTTGGGAGTAGAAAGATTTCATGGAACCTCTGCGCCAGTGGTTGGATGCGCCACCTTAGCCGGACCGATCGCGTCTGTGTTTGACAATTGTCAAACCTGCGCGATTTGGTTGCTGAATCCCGGACCAGGCTCACCCGTCAAGGGAAACAGCTTGTTGGGTTTCGGCATTTGCCAATCCCCAACGCGCCAAACCGGTCAGCTCAAGCCAGGCTCGGAGATCAGGAAGTCGCGGCTGATGCGTGTTCCGAGGTCGTTGACCTGGTCCAGGAACAGGGTCAGGTAGGCGTGCAGGCCGGTGGCGAGAATTTCGTCGATCCGTCCGTATTTGAGCTCGGCGCGCAATTTGCCGGCCCGGCGCAGGGTTTCGCTGGACTGGGCATTGGCCAGCAGGGCCAGGTTATTGACCACTTCATTGAGGCTGGCATGCAGCGAGCGTGGCATGTCGGCGCGCAGAATGAGCAGCTCCGCCACGCGCTCAGGCTTGATCACGTCGCTGTAGACCTTGCGGTAAATCTCAAAACCGGAAACGCTGCGCAAAATGGCGCTCCAGTGGTAAAAATCATACTCCTGGTCCTTCTCGCTGCTGGCGCCGAAAAAATCGCTGTGCAGCGCGTGGAACTTGCCGTCGACCAGCCTCGCGGTGTTGTCGGCGCGCTCCAGGAACGTGCCCAGGCGCATGAAGTGCAGCGACTCATCGATCATCATGGTGCCAAGGGTCACCCCGCGCGACAGGTGCGAGCGGAATTTGACCCAGTCAAAGAATTGCCCCGGGTCGCGCTCAAACTCGCCATCCTCGATTTTGCGGCGCACCTCCAGCCAGGTCTGGTTCTGGGTTTCCCAGACCTCGGTGGTCAACGTGCCGCGCACGGCCCGGGCGGTCTCGCGGCCGGCCTTCAGGCAAGACAGGATCGACGACGGGTTGCTCTCGTCTTTCACCATGAAGTCCATCACATGGCGAGCGGTGATTTCGCCGTGTTTGGCGCGGTAGTTGGGCATCAACTCGCTGATGCTCAGCAAACCCTGCCAGCCGGCAAGGGTGACGGCCTCAGACTGCGGCAACAACGACGCCTGGTAGTTGATGTCCAGCATGCGGGCCGTGTTCTCGGCCCGTTCGGTGTAGCGGGACAACCAGAACAGGTGGTCAGCGGTTCGTGACAACATCGGTCGGTTCCTCCTGCTCAGTCTGAAAGCAATTGCGGCTGGGACGGCATCTGCGGCTGCGACTGCGACTGCGACTGATTGAGTGTCGGCCCCTCCTGGGTCTGGGATTGCATTTGACTCAAGGCCGGCTCGATCATTTGGGCAGCTTCCAGCACCCAGGTGTCTTTGGTGCCACCGCCTTGCGACGAATTGACCACCAGCGAGCCCTCCTTCAAGGCCACACGGGTCAGGCCGCCAGGGGCCAGGCGCACCGTTTTGCCGCTGAGCACATAGGGACGCAAATCGATATGGCGCGGCGCAATGCCGCTTTCCACAAAGGTCGGGCAACTCGAGAGGCTGAGCGTCGGCTGGGCGATGTAACCACTCGGGTTGGCCAGCAGC